>CANGVO010000008.1 GCA_947457445.1 Actinomycetota bacterium
ACTTTCACGAGTGCCCCTTTTTTATTTCTCTTTCTTTTATTTCTCGTACACTTAACCAATGTTGCTATCGACGCAGCAACTTAAAATTTAAATAGGGGAGTTTGAAATGGATGAAAGAAAACCTCGCGAAAATTCATCGCGCCCATCCAATCGACCTTCCTCTTCTTCATCCTCGCGTCCCTCCAGTAGACCTTCTTCAGGAAAACCTTCTTCAGGCCGTCCAGCGTCAGGTCCAAATAAAGATCGCCGCCGTGAAGATTTACCAGCCCGTGGTGGTTCAAGTGATCGCCGTGGTGCAACCAGAAATGTAAGCGCTGGTCGTGAAGTCAGTGATCCACGCGGGTTTCGAGGAACTCCGATGGAACGCGATCAATCAAGAATTCGCCCAAGAATTTTCGAACCAGATATTCCAGAAGATGTTACTGGTGAAGAGTTAGAAAAAAGTGTTCGCGCTGAACTGCTTAGTCTTTCTGCAGAAAATGCCAAAGTTGTTGCGCGTCATTTAGTCTGCATAAATATTCATATGGATTCAGATCCAGAATTAGCACATAAGCACGGTGTCGCAGCCGCGCATCATGCTGGCCGTCTTGCAGTAGTTCGCGAGAGCGCGGGTTATGCCGCCTACCGCGCTGGCCATTATGAGATTGCCTTAAAAGAATTGCGCGCAGCGCATCGAATTTCGGGTGATGTATCGATGTGGCCGGTTATGGCTGATTGCGAGCGAGGTATGGGAAGACCGCTAAAAGCCCTGAATTTGGCTGGTTCTGACGAGGTTAAACGCCTAGCAAAGCCTGAAGAGATCGAAATGCGGATCGTTGCATCCGGTGCGCGACGTGATTTAGGAGAGCTCGATGCAGCTGTAATTACGCTGACTTGTAAAGAGTTGAAGACCGAAACTGAAGAGTGGGCAGTACGTCTGCGCTATGCATATGCCGATGCTCTTGCAACCGCGGGCCGTGGCGATGAAGCTCGAGAGTGGTTTACAAAATGCGCAGAGATTGATCATGATGAAGTAACAGATGCGCAGGAAAGATCGCTGCAATAGTTTTTTAGACTTCTCCACAGATAATTTCTTTTCAGCGAGTATTTGTCAGTCGCAGTTGTCATTATCTGCTCCTCAATCAAAGGAGCAATTCATATGGCAACAAAGTCAGTAGAGAAATCAATAGTAAAGAAAGTGTCCAAAAAATCTGTTCAGGTTCAAATCGATGAGATTGACCTTTCCCTAAATGATCTTTTATTGCGAGGTCGAGTCTCGGCTGTTGCGACAACCAAGGAGCTTCCTAGCGGAGACAAAGTTGTGGAATTCAGATTGATAATCACACGCGAAAGCAGAGAAGGCGTAGACACCTTAGATATTGCCGCGTGGAGCGCAAAATCTAGAAAGTTGGCTCTGTCTCTCGCCCCTGACGAATGGGTAGAAATAAGTGGGGCAATTCATCGCCGCTTCTGGCAGTCACCGGGTGGTTTGGCCTCGCGTTGGCAGGTTGAGGCGATAGAGATCGCACGTCTCTAATCCTCGCCCGCTAATAAGGAGCTTTTTTGGATACTCTAGGCGCATGGCTAAAGCATCTAATGACCTTTTCTCAACTCTGCGCACTTACCTAACGAAGGTAACCGAAGGTGAACGATCACCCGCTGAGGTGGCCGCGGCAGTTAACTCATGGGCTCGTGAAAGCGCTGATGCGCTTAAAGCGAAGATTCATGAAGAAGTTGAGTCGAGTGTCGCCAAGATGGGTTTCATTAAACGCGATGAGTTTGACCGGCTCGCCGCGCAAGTTGCTGCTCTCGGTGGGAAAACTGCAAACGCTAAGAAGTCTGCGACCAAGAAAGCAACACCCAAGAAAGCAACACCCAAGAAGGCAACCGTGAAGAAAGTCAAAAAGACACCAGCGAAGAAAGTGGTTAAGAAGTGAGCGAACTCTTCCTAAATTCAAGCGATGGCAACAACTCGGAAACCAACTTAGTAGAAGAAGTTAAGGTTGAGTTAAATGATATTGATAACTCTGATCTAACTGAACATTCTGCACGCTTTGAAGCACTTCATGGAAAATTACAAGAGGCTCTTAACACAATTGATGGTCTGTAGAAGAAGTTAGTTAAACCAAGATGAAGACGCGTTTAGATGCCGAATTAGTTCGTCGCGAACTTGCGCGCTCTCGTGAACATGCAGCAGATTTAATCGAATCGCGATCCGTATTGGTATCGGGAATTCCTGCGACAAAACCAGCAACTCAAGTTGACGCCGAAACCTCGATTACATTGCAAGGTAATCGCGATGACTTCGTTTCTCGAGGTGGCCATAAATTAGCTGGCGCGCTAGAGGTTTTTGCAGACGTAGAAGTGGCCGGAAAAGTATGTCTGGATGCAGGAGCGTCAACTGGGGGATTCACTGATGTACTCCTGCGCGGCGGTGCCAAATTAGTTGTCGCAGTCGATGTTGGCTACGGACAGCTAGCGTGGGAGCTACGACAGGATCCGAGAGTTAAGATTTTGGATCGCACAAATATTCGTCATTTAACTGGAGATATGGTCGGTGAAGAAATCGATCTCGTTGTAGCCGATCTTTCCTTCATTTCTCTATCTCTGGTTCTTCCTGCGCTAGCTGCAGTCTCTAAACCAAGTGCAGACTATGTACTAATGGTAAAACCGCAATTTGAAGTTGGTCGCGAAAAACTTGGTGCAGGTGGTGTCGTTCGTGATCCTGTGCTTCGCCGCGCCGCAGTGTTAGATGTTGCTGATTCCGCTTATGACGTTGGCCTTGGAACTATGGGAATCGCTGCCTCTCCTCTACCTGGGCCTGCCGGAAACGTTGAATATTTTCTTTGGCTTCGACGTGGCGCACCGGCTATAGATGCTGCAGATGTTGATCGTGCGATTGAGATGGGCCCAGCCTGATGTCGCGCCATGTAATTTTCTTAGTTAACGCATCACGTCCTGAAGCAGTCATTGCAACCAAGGAACTTTCCCAACTTTTACTTAAACAAGGATTTATTCTCTCCACTCCTTCAGATATCTCGGTTCTAGGAATAACTCAGACACCAGTAGACAAATTAGATGCAGCAGAACTAGTGGTTGTTCTTGGTGGCGATGGCACTATTTTGCGTGGAGCAGAAGTAGCGCGTGCTCAAAATATCCCAATTCTTGGAATCAATTTAGGTCATGTTGGTTTTCTTGCTGAAGTGGAGAAACCTTCTCTTGCTGAAGTTGCAACGAGCATTGTCTCCAAAAATTACCAAACAGAAAATCGAATGGTCCTAAATTATTCAGTCGTACGCGACGGGGTAAGTATCTCTTCGGGCTGGGCTTTAAATGAAGTTACGGTAGAACGAGAACGAACGACTATGGTGGAACTCTTTGTACAAATTGATGATCGACCACTTTCTCGCTGGGGTTGTGATGGGTTGATCTGTTCCACTCCGACAGGATCGACGGCTTATGCATTTAGCGCGGGCGGACCAGTTCTGTGGCCGGAAATCGATGCCTTAGTTTTGCTACCAATCTCGGCTCATGCGCTTTTCTCCCGTCCCATGGTTGTTTCTCCACAGTCGCAGATTGTTGTCGAGATTGAATCCAGCGAAGCTCTTTTATCTGCCGACGCCTTACGCAAGCTCTCCCTGAAAACTGCAGATCGTGTATTGATTACAAAGGATGACTCAGTCATAAAACTTGCGCATATTAAGCCAACGCTTTTTACTGATCGCTTAGTCGCAAAATTTAAATTACCAGTTGAAGGCTGGCGCGGTGAGTGAACGTTCTTATCTAGAAGAGATTTCGATTCGCAGCCTCGGAATCATCGATCAATCAACGTTAGAACTCGGTCGTGGCCTTAATGTCTTAACGGGCGAAACTGGCGCAGGAAAAACAATGATCCTCACCGCATTATCTTTAGTTCTAGGCGGCAAAAGTGATAGTTCACTGGTCAGAACAGGTTCTGATCGGTTAGTTGCAAGTGCTCAATTTGCGTTGCCAAAGCCCAATAATCAAATCTCTGCAGTAGCGGATGAATTTGGAGCCGATATATCCGATGGTTCATTGATTCTTACTCGCACAGTCAACAGTGACGGAAAGAGCAAGGCAGTAGCAGGTGGCACAACCGTGCCGGCCGCTACCTTAGTTAACTTTGCAGATCACTTAGTTGAGATTCACGGCCAAGCGGCTAATCACCAAATTGTAAAAAGTTCGAGACAACGTGAGTTGTTGGATCGCTTCGCAGGAGCTGAACTCACCAAAACCTTACACAATTACCAGGAATCGCTTAGCAAATATAACGAGATCAAATCTCACATTAAAACCATGCGCGAAAATTCCACCAAACGTGATCGTGAAATAGCCGATTTAGAGGAATTCCTTTTAGGTTGGAATAAGTTAAAGCCGACTCGCGGTGAATATGAGGAAGTTACAAACCAGATAGCCAGACTTTCAAGTGTCGAAGATTTGCGAATCGCAAGCGATGGCGCCAGCCAGGCGCTCTCCGATGAGACAGTTGGTGCTCTGACCAGTCTTGGCGCAGCGCGTCGTTTCTTGGATATCGCAAAAGGCAAGGATGCCAAACTAGATGCGATTGCTGCTGCGGTGGCCGAAGGCTTCTTCACTATAGATGAAGCGTCGCGAGATTTAACTAGTTATTTGAGCGGACTTGAAGCCGATCCTTCGCGATTAGATTCATTGCAACTGCGTAAGTCCGAGATCGTTTCATTCCTAAAAAAGTGGGGGAGTGCGACAGAACCGGATGCAGAGTTAGTGGCGCTGTCAGAAAAGGCGAAGAGCGCACGCGCGATGATCTCTGATCTAACTGGCGGTGAAGATCGAATTGCGGAACTAGAGAAAGAAATGCAAGAGATCAAGAAAGATTTACTTAAGCATGCAAAATTGCTGACAAAAGTTCGGGTCAGTGCAGCCGCGAAGTTATCTGATTCTGTGTCTGCGGAAATCCATGCCCTATCGATGCCGCATACTCAGTTTTCAATTCTAGTTAATTCGGCTGATTATGAAGGTTCGTTGAAAGAATCTGATTTCACTAACTTAGGTTGCGATGAAGTAGTTATGCAGATTCAAGGACATCGAGAAGGTCCCTTTATTGCACTTGGTAAAGGCGCAAGCGGTGGTGAAATGTCGCGAATAATGTTGGCCCTAGAAGTAGTTTTGGCTCAATCGCATCCCGTCGGAACTTATATATTCGATGAAGTTGATGCTGGCGTTGGCGGAAAGGCTGCAATCGAAGTCGGTAGACGCCTTGCCTTATTAGCGCAACATAGCCAAGTGATAGTTGTAACCCATTTACCGCAAGTGGCGGCGTGGGCAGATACACACTTCGTTGTACGAAAGAGTAGCAATGGTTCTATTTCACAATCAGATGTTGCAAAACTAGACGTTCAGAACCGAATAGAGGAGATCGCTCGCATGTTGGCCGGTCTGGAAGGCTCAACTAGCGCGCGTGAGCACGCGGCAGAGTTGCTAGCAATGCGCGAGTCAATTTCAAAATAGCTCGCCGGTACTGATAGGTTTGTCTTCCATGGGCCAAGCGCATGTGACTAAACATATTTTCGTAACTGGTGGAGTAGCTTCTAGTTTGGGCAAAGGCCTCACCGCTTCAAGTCTTGGTAGATTGCTTGTGGCTCGCGGAATCCGCGTAACAATGCAGAAATTGGATCCCTATTTAAACGTTGATCCAGGCACCATGAATCCATTCCAACACGGTGAAGTCTTCGTAACCGATGATGGTTCAGAGACAGATTTAGATATCGGCCATTACGAAAGATTTCTTGATCGCAACTTAGAGGGTTCAGCGAATGTGACTACTGGTCAGGTTTATTCAAGAGTTATCGCTCGCGAAAGACGTGGAGAGTACCTAGGTGAGACAGTCCAGGTAATTCCACACATCACCAATGAAATTAAAGAACGTATGCATGCAATGTCATCTGATGATGTAGACGTTGTCATTACCGAAATTGGTGGCACCGTTGGCGATATTGAGTCGCAACCATTTCTTGAAGCGGCTCGTCAGATGCGCCAAGAAGTTGGACGAGACAATGTTTTCTACTTA
Organism: Actinomycetota bacterium; assembly: GCA_947457445.1. Classification (GTDB taxonomy): domain Bacteria; phylum Actinomycetota; class Actinomycetes; order Nanopelagicales; family Nanopelagicaceae; genus Planktophila. The sequence continues at coordinate 6,047 of CANGVO010000008.1, forward strand.
CATATTTCGTTAGTTCCCTACATTGGACCATCGGGCGAACTTAAAACAAAGCCGACTCAGCACTCGATTGCGGCCCTGCGCAGTATCGGTATCGCACCAGATGCTGTTGTTTTGCGCTCAGATCGTGAAATTCCAATCGCTATCAAGAAAAAGATATCGCTCATGTGCGATGTAGATGTAGAGGCAGTGGTAGCCGCCGTTGATGCTCCGTCAATCTACGATATTCCGAAAGTGCTTTTCGCCGAAGGTCTTGATGCCTATGTTGTACGCCGGCTATCACTTGGTGGCCACGAAGTTCAGTGGGGCGAATGGGATGAACTCTTAGAAAAGGTGCACAATCCAAAACACCAAGTCAAGGTTGGATTGGTTGGAAAATATATAGATTTGCCAGATGCTTATTTATCGGTGTCGGAAGCGTTACGGGCTGGTGGTTTTGCAAATAACGCCAAAGTCACAATTGTTTGGATACCCAGTGATGATTGCGAAACTCCTGAAGGAGCCAAGAAATCGCTTCAAGGGGTAGACGCGATTTGTGTTCCGGGTGGGTTTGGAGTTCGTGGCATTGAAGGCAAACTTGGCGCGCTAACTTACGCGCGAGAAAATAAAATTCCAACGCTTGGCTTGTGTTTAGGTTTGCAATGCATGGTTATCGAAGCAGCACGAAACTTGGCAGGAATAAAGGATGCTAATTCAGCTGAATTTTCTCCTGAATCGGGTACGCATGTAATTGCAACTATGGATGATCAAAAGGCTATCGTTTCTGGCGAAGCTGACATGGGTGGAACAATGCGACTTGGTTTGTATAAAGCGAATTTAGTTCCAGGTTCACTCGTCGCGCAAACCTATGGGGCCACTGAGATTTCTGAACGCCACCGCCATCGATATGAAGTAAATAATAAATATCGTGATCAAATTTCCAACTCTGGCCTTGCCTTTTCAGGTGTATTTAAAGAAAAAGATTTAGTCGAGTTTGTGGAACTACCCAAAGAGGTGCATCCTTACTACGTAGGGACGCAAGCTCATCCAGAACTCCGCTCGCGTCCGACCCGTCCACATCCGCTTTTTGTGGGTTTGATTTCTGCGGCAATTGCTTCGAAAGGTTAGTCAATGTTGGTTGGAGTCCCGAAAGAGATCAAAGTTCATGAATCACGGGTTGCCTTAACGCCCGAAGGTGTTTTTGAGCTCTCTCGGTTTGGACATCAAATTGTTGTCGAAACAGGCGCGGGTTTGGGATCATCGATTACAGATTCAGAGTACGTATCCGCCGGAGCTCGCATAGAAAATAACGTTGATGAGATATGGCGAGCGGCAGATCTTATTCTCAAAGTTAAAGAACCGATTGAAGTCGAATACGACAGATTAAGATCGGGTCAAATACTTTTTACATATTTACACTTAGCTGCGTCTAAGGCCTGCACCGATGCTCTGCTAAAGAGTGGAACAACTGCCATTGCATATGAAACTGTCGAATTAAATGGAACCCTTCCGTTACTGGCTCCAATGAGTGAAGTCGCTGGTCGCTTAGCAGTTCAAGTTGGTGCGTACGCTCTTCAAAAACCAAACGGTGGTCGAGGAGTTTTATTAGCTGGAGTTCCTGGTGTTGCGCCCGGAAAGGTCGTTGTCATCGGTGGGGGAGTTGCCGGTTTAAATGCTGCGGTAATTGCCATGGGCATGGGCGCCGATGTAACTGTTCTAGATCGATCACTGCCACGTCTTGCTCATATTGATGCGCTTTACAACGGTCGCATAAAAACTTTAGCTTCCACGTTGCACGCTATCGATCGCGAGATCAAACAAGCAGATTTAGTCATCGGTGCTGTTTTAGTACACGGTGCAAAGGCGCCAAAGTTGGTTACAAATGCCCAAGTCGCATCCATGAAACCAGGTTCTGTTTTGGTTGACATTGCAATCGACCAAGGCGGCTGCTTCGAAGATTCCAAACCGACAACTCACGCCGATCCAACCTACAAAGTGCATAATTCAATTTTTTATTGCGTAGCAAATATGCCTGGCGCTGTACCGGTAGCTTCCACTTATGCTTTAACAAACGCAACGCTCCCATACGCGATTGCGATTGCGAACAAAGGCTGGGAACGCGCGATTGAAGAGGATCCAGCTCTTGATCGTGGTCTGAATGTACACGCCGGCAAAATCCGCTATAACGCAGTAGCGGTGGCACACGGTTATGCGGTTTGAAAAAGCCGTAGAAAGTTTTTTAGACCATTTGCATATTGAACGGGCGCTGTCGGTTAATTCCATAGCCGCCTACAGACGCGATCTTCAGAGATTCTCTGAGTACTTAGAGGGTAATAATCTCGACCTTAGTTCAATAACTGAGGATGATGTAGTTCATTTTGAGGTCTATCTAAAGTCTAAGGGACTTTCTTTATCCTCAATTAATCGATCAACGTCAGCGCTGAAGACTTTTTACAAATATCTCTCTCGTGAATTTTCGATTTCCGATCCAACTACCAGTATTTCCACAAACAAGTTACCGCGGAAGTTACCTAAAGCTCTCACCATCTCTGAAATTGAACGGCTTATAAACTCAACAGAGTTATCAAGCAACGTGACTGCCTTAAGAGATAGGGCGATTTTGGAGATTCTCTACGGCACTGGCGCGAGAGTTAGCGAAGTTGTCGGAATAAATATGGCCGATTTTGGTACAACTATTTTAGAAGAGTCAGAGGTTGTCACTCTAAAACTAAGAGGAAAAGGATCCAAGGAGCGGATCGTCCCATTGGGATCATTCGCAAAGGCTGCGCTGGATAATTATCTCGTTAGATTTAGACCGCAGTTGGCAGAGAAGTCGAAATCTAGTCGGAGCGAAAGCGCTCTGTTTCTCAATTCGCGGGGAACTCGACTTTCGAGGCAAAGCGCTTGGCAAATCGTAATTGCAGCAGCGGAGGCTTCTAATTTGTCCGGAAAGGTTTCACCACATGTATTTAGACATTCCTATGCAACACATTTATTAGATGGTGGCGCTGATATACGTGTGGTTCAAGAGTTACTTGGGCATTCATCCGTAACAACAACACAGATTTATACTCTAATAACTATAGACAAAGTGCGCGAAGCATATGCAACCGCGCATCCAAGAGCTAACTAGATGCCGCGAAGACGGCGTGCCAGAATACTTTGATCGCCCTTTGCTTCTAAATCAGCAACGATAACTGCTATAGATTCACGAACAATTCGGCCGCGATCTACCGCAAGTCCAAGATCTCCGCGAAGCGTTAAGCGCGCTTGATCAATATCAAATAGTTCATCGGGGGAGAGGTAAACAGTTATTTTCTCATCGTGCTTCTCGCGACCAGATGGCGAGCGATCAACTGAAGTTACTCGACGACGTTGAGTTGAACGTACGCCTTTCTTTGTCTTAGTAGTGGAGGCAGAGACACCAATTGGTTTTGCGACTTCGGTATTTTCTTCAACAACTTGGCGCACAGCGCTTAGGGCTGGAGTATTTGCGCGGAAAAGTTCATCCGCACCTGGCAAACTGGCTCTACGTGTCATCGTGCGCCTCCTCTGGCAATTAGTTCGCGGGCAAGTCTGCGGTAAGAAGCAGCACCTCCCGATGATGATGCATAGCTGGTGATTGGTTCTCCGGCTACTGTTGTTTCTGAGAATCGAATTGTCTTAGCGATTATTGTTTCAAATACATCTTCAGGATACTTTTCTAATATCGCAGTGAGGACTTCGCGGTTATGGAGAGTTTTCTTCTCGTACATTGTTGCAAGAATTCCAATCAATTTGAGTTCAGGATTTAAGAAGCTCTTAACTTTATCTATATTTCCCTTTAGTTCGATAAATCCGTGAAGCGCAAAATATTCGCATTGCAATGGAACGATTACTTCATCCGATGCAACAAGGGCATTTATCGTAAGTTGACCCATCGTAGGTTGACAGTCAATCAAGATCACGTCATAGCGATCTTTTAATCTTCCAAGTGCACGCTTTAAATACTGTTGTCCGCCGATTTCGGCACCGAGAGTTGTTTCAGCGGTTCCTAGATCACGGTTAGCAGGAAGAAAATCTAAATTTGCAACAGATGACTTAAGGACTATCTCGTCAATGTTGGCATCCGGTGTCATTAAGGCGTAATAAACGGTATTTTCTAATGGCAATGAGTGCGCATTGACGCCAAGACCGAGTGATAAACCACCTTGTGGATCGAAGTCAACGAGAAGTACGCGGCGGCCAAGTTCAGCAATCGCAGCGCCTAAGTTAATTGTTGTAGTGGTTTTACCGACTCCACCTTTTTGATTGAATATGGAGATGACCTTGGCATCCAAGCCTTCAACTGGTGCCGCTGGGATTCTAAAGTTTTTAGGTTCTCTCCCCAACAGGGTGGCGGTTGTAGCCACGTCATCATCAAATGTCGATTTAGCGTTCAAGCGAGAAACCTCTTTCTGTTGGCGCGACTCTACGCTTCGTGCGCAGTTTTGAGCAAGTAAGCAAGTAAGGTTCCCTCCGTGGATACCGAGATGGATACTTCAGCGTCGAGCGCTGGTGTAAGCGCAACGCTGGCGACCGAAGAGGTCGAAATCGGGGCCGGCTTTAGCGTCCATCTAGATAACTTTGATGGTCCATTTGATCTGCTTCTGCAGTTGATTTCACGCCACAAGATGGATATCACTGAAGTTTCTCTAAGTATCGTTACTGATGAATTCATCGCCTTTATTCGCGCCCTGGAGGCATCTGGTGAAGGGTGGCGCCTTGACCAAGCCACAGAATTCTTGGTTATCGCGGCGACTTTGCTCGATTTAAAGGCTGCCCGCCTCTTGCCTAGCGGTGAGGTCGAAGATGAAGAAGATTTGGCCCTGCTGGAAGCTCGCGACATACTTTTTGCACGCCTGCTTCAATATCGGGCATTCAAGGAGATTGCAGCCACCTTTGCCGCCCAAATTGAGGCGGCTGATAAGTCATTTGCCCGCGTAGTCGCCCTCGACCCCGCCCTTTCAGCCCTTCTTCCAGAGGTTTTGATCGGTGTAGGTCCATCGCGCTTTGCAGCCATAGCCGAACGGTGCCTGACTCCTAAAACGCCTCCTGTGGTGGCCGTTCAACACCTACACACCAGCCTGGTGAGCGTTACCGAGGAGTCAAAGCGCGTAGTTGAGGCGCTGCGAGCTGGTCGTACCCTCAGCTTTAGGAGCCTGATCTCGGACGCGGATTCAACCTTGGTCGTCGTGGCTAGGTTCTTGGCGCTGCTAGATCTCTACCGCCAGGGAGTTCTCCGATTTGAGCAGGTTATGGCTCTTGGCGAACTGCAGATCAGCTGGACCGGGTCTGATTCTGGCGAGATCGAAGCAACAGATGAGTTTGATATTCCGGTAATTTCGACAGAAGAGGATGAAAATGTCTAATCCAGAACTTGAGCGTTCAATCGAAGCGATCTTGATGGTCGTCGATGAGCCGGTTACCGAACTGACGCTAGCCTCCGTGCTTGAGAAGACGGTAGATGAGGTCGTCCAGGCTCTTGAAACCTTGGTCGGCTCTTATGAGGGGCGTGGTTTTAGCCTAAAGGCTATCAACGGAGGCTGGCGCTTTTACAGCCACCCCGAATGTGCCGCCGTGGTCGAGAAGTTTGTTTTGGACGGACAGCAGAACCGCCTAACTCAGGCAGCGCTAGAAACCCTCGCAGTTATCGCGTATCGCCAGCCAGTTTCCCGAGCTCGAGTTTCGGCAATTCGAGGTGTAAATGTTGAAGCGGTTATGAAGACCCTAGTCACGCGTGGCTTGGTTGAAGAGTTCGGCATCGAAAACGAGACCGGTGCGATTTTGTATAAGACAACCAGCTACTTCCTAGAGCGTCTTGGCTTAAATTCCCTTGATGATCTTCCTGCGCTAGCCCCATATCTTCCTGATCTTGACCGCCTTGATGAAGTTCTGGAGTCATTGACTGATTAGTCGGTTCAATTTTGACGGTATACAAAGCCTTGCCCTAGACTCAGCGTTCTAAACTGCCAATCCTGCTTAACTAACGGGGGAGGGCGCAATGACTGTCGAGAATGGATAGCCAGAAAATGCCTGATTTACGCTTGAATAAAATAATTGCCGACGCCGGAATCACGAGTCGTCGTGGTGCCGACGAACTAATCATGGATGGCCGAGTGAGCGTGGATGGTTTCATTGTTCGCGAGCTGGGCGCAAAATTTGACCCTGAATTGGTAAAAGTAATGGTTGATGGTGAGACAATTACTCGATCTTTGACTAAGACTTATTTAGCGCTTCATAAACCCAAAGGCGTTTTGTCAACCATGTTTGACCCAGAAGGACGGCCTTCACTTTCAGACTTTATTGACCTACGCACAGAGCGACTCTTCCATGTGGGTCGCCTTGATAAGGATTCAGAGGGGCTGATTCTGCTCACTAATGATGGGGATTTAACGTTCCGCGCTACCCACCCGTCTTTTGGCCTAGAGAAGACCTACATAATTGAATTCGATGGGAAATTGCCGGTAGGAGTGGATAAAGTCCTACTTAAAGGAATAGAACTAGAGGACGGCATGGGTCGAGTATTGACCTTCAAGCAGCTCTCGCCGCAATGGATAGAGGTCTCGATCCATGAGGGTCGATATCACATCATCAGACGTTTAATGGAAGCGGTGGATGTTTCGGTATTGCGATTGATCCGAACCAAGTTTGGACCAATCTCTTTAGGCGATACCTTGGAAGGTCGATGGCGTGATCTAAATAGCGGCGAACTGGCAAGTCTGCAAAAGGCTTTAGATCTTTAACGCTTTATCTATTCTGAGACTACTAAACGATAAATTAATAAGTCGCTATTAAATCCAAAGGCTTATCGAGAATAGATTTATCGATAAATAAAGTGCAAAGTACGCTCGATATTTTTCATTATTATTTACTTATCGATATTTGTGTTGCCAGCCAGAATCTCCGCTTTTAGAAATCGGATGTTTTCTGGAATGAGCAAAAAGGTTTTATAGATATAACAGTATGTTGTTAAATATTTAAGTAAATAGCCAACGTTTCTGGATAGTTAGGAGGTAAGATTTCCCAATGATCAGCGTTCGAGCCATTCGCGGGGCTACACAGGCCGCCGCCAACACCCCTGAGGCTATCGATCTAGCCACAAAGGAGCTTTTGCTCGAGATTATGAAGGAGAATGGTCTTTCTCCGGAGTCTGTGATCTCAGTTATTTTCACCGTTAGCCCTGACCTCAACGCCGCTTTTCCTGCCAGTTCCGCCCGCGATTTAGGCTTTTCTGAGGTCCCGCTTATCTGCAGCGTCGAGATAGGCGTACCTGGAGCCTTGGAGCGCACGATCCGAATAATGGCCCACATCGAAAGTGAGCGCGCGAAAAGTGAGATCGCGCATGTATATCTAGGCGCAGCGAAATCCCTACGCAGAGACATCGCTCAATAGGTGCCCTCAGGCTCATTACATGACCTCAAATTCATCAAATGACGGGCGATTTAGCTCGGTAAAAATCATAGGTTCAGGTCTTATCGGAACCTCGATAGGCCTAGGACTCACCAAAGCCGGCATTAGAGTTGAAATGTCGGATATCGATCCCAAAGCGGCAAAACTTGCAAATGACTTAATGGCAAGCCAGGGCGTGGGTAGTCCAGAGGTAGTTCTCTACGCCGGACCGAGTTCTGGATTGATCTCCGCCCTTGAAAGTGAATTTAAAATGAACTCGAGCGTGAAGTTTATAGATATAGGCAGCGTTAAGACTAAATCTCTAGTTGAGGTATCAAAATCCTTGATCCCCAGCAGACGATTCCTAGCAACTCATCCGATGGCAGGACGTGAAGTTGGGGGAGCGCAATCTGCACGGGCTGATTTATTTCTATCAAGGAGTTGGATTTACATCCCGACCGATCTCCAGGGCGCACCGGTTGACGAAGATTTAATCGCCGCAGGTCTTTGGTTGATTCAGACATTAGGAGCAACACCGGTAGCCTTGACCGCTGCGGCCCACGATCAAACGGTGGCGCTGATTTCACATCTGCCGCAGGTTACCGCTTCGCTTCTGGCTTCACAGTTGGTCGATGCGGCAAGTGATTCCCTGGATTTAGCAGGAGCTGGGTTGCGAGATACCACTCGAATAGCTGCTTCCAACGCCTCTTTATGGGATGAGATCTTGCTTTCCAACGCGAGCGAGTTGTTGCCACTATTGATAAGTCTACAAAGAGACCTGGGGACCTTTATTGAGCGGCTAGAGCAATCTTCCTCCGTTAAAGATTTAATCGAACGAGGCAATCAGGGAAGGCTAAAGATCCCTGGCAAACATGGCGGTGCGGCCCGTGAATACACGCTTTTGCCGGTCGTGATTGAAGACAAACCAGGTCAATTGGCAGCGCTCTTTGATGAATGTGCCAGAGCGAAGGTAAACGTTGAAGATTTATCTATTGAGCACTCACCTGGACAATTCACTGGATTAATTACTTTAGCTTTATCGGCTAATGATGCTCAGATATTGCAATCTCATCTTACGAATTCGGGTTGGAGCGTTCACGCTCCGAGATAGATGCGAGATAGAATGAGCACAGAGTATTTAAACAAATTATTTCTTTTGTAAGGCAACGATGGGATGTAACACAAATGATCGTTGTAGCGATAGATGGTCCAAGCGGAGCAGGTAAATCGAGCACTTCGAAACTTGTAGCAAAACGTGCCGGTTGGAGTTATCTAGATACTGGAGCTCTTTATCGCGCCGTAACTTGGCTTGCGCAAAACGAGAAGATTTCTAGCACTGAAGAAATCTTGGCTGCGCTAAAGAGAAAACCGCTTCGATTCGTAGCCAATCCAAGTGCGCCGCAAATCTTTGTTGGAGATACAGAAGTAACTGATGAGATTCGCAGCGATGTAGTAACAGAGGCAGTAAGTGCAATTAGCGCGATAGCCGAAATTCGAGCAGAACTATTAACAATTCAAAGAAAATTTATCGCAAATGCCGAACGAGGAATTGTTGTGGAAGGACGCGACATTGGAACCGTTGTCGCACCGGATGCCGCACTAAAAATATATTTGCAGGCAGATTTACAAGCACGTGCGGCGCGCAGATCGGCGGAGGTTGAATCTTCTTCTGAACACGTTAGCGATTCTTTGCAAACACGCGATCAGATCGATTCTAACCGCGCTGTTTCTCCACTAGCCAAGGCTATGGATGCAGTATTGATTGACTCAACCGAACTGACGTTGGAAGAGACTGTGGAATGGGTTTGGGAACTTCTAAAAGAGCGATCCTTATTGGGTTTACCTATCGTCGCAATTCTCGGGCGTCCGAATGTTGGAAAATCAACTTTGATCAATAGATTCATAGGTCGCCGCGAAGCAATTGTTGAAGACACTCCTGGTGTAACTCGCGATCGAGTGCAGTACGAATGCGAATGGGGCGGTCGCAGATTTATTATTATGGACACCGGTGGTTGGGAATCTAAACCTGATGGAATTTCAGTTCAAGTAAGCGCATCGGCCGAGTTGGCGATGCAGGAAGCCGATGTTCTTGCATTCGTGGTTGACGCTCATGTTGGCGCTTTAGATGAAGATGACATCTTGGTTCAGGAACTTCGTAAAGTGAAGAAACCAATGGTCCTAATTGCAAATAAAGTTGATAGCGATGTTGATGAAGCTGATGCTCACGCACTTTGGAACTTAGGTTTAGGGGAGCCTCGCTTTGTTTCTGCGTTGCACGGCCGTGGTAGCGGAGATCTTCTTGACTACATAGTTTCGGAAATGCCGGAAGTGGGGGGAGCACAAACTCAAGATGGTTATCGCAAGATTGCGCTAATCGGCAGACCTAACGTTGGTAAATCAAGTTTGTTAAATGCGTTAGCGGGCGAGAACCGTTCGATCGTTGATGATGTTGCAGGTACAACTCGAGATCCTGTTGATGAGTTAATTGAATTTGGTGGATCTGTTTGGCGTTTCATCGACACAGCGGGTCTACGCAAACGCGCGAATCAAGCCAGTGGCACGGATTACTATGCGACTCTTCGCACGCAAGCAGCACTCGAACGTTGCGAATGTGCAGTTGTCGTTCTTGATGCATCGCTTCCAATTTCGGAGCAAGATTTAAGAGTAATCACCATGGTTGAAGAAGCTGGCAAGGCGATGGTAATAGTGATGAATAAATGGGATTTAGTTGATGAAGATCGTCGTGATCAATTAGATCGCGAAATTGATCGCCACTTGGATCAGGTGGAGTGGGCCCAGCGGGTAAATGTCGCTGCAAAAACTGGATGGCATCGCGATCGCTTGGCTCCAGCACTTCGGACTGCAATCGATAGTTGGGAACGTCGCGTACCAACTGCCAAACTCAATTCATTCCTGGGCGCCCTTATTGGTGCGACTCCGCCGCCAGTGCGTGGTGGCAAACAACCGAAGATTTACTATGCGACGCAAGCCGGGATCGCGCCTCCAAAATTCGTTGTTTTCTCAAGTGGCTGGATCGAAGCTTCTTATCGTCGCTTCATTGAGCGGCGCCTGCGTGAAGAATTTGGTTTCCCAGGTACACCGGTCCAAGTTGCGATTCGAGTAAAAGAGCGCGATTGATGCCCCGGAATAAGAACTTCAACGTTCCTAACGCTCTGACGGGCCTGCGCGCCCTCGGAATTCCTCTCTTCATCTACCTTGCCATTGGCCTTGAATCTGATGGTTGGGCAATCCTGACTTTGGCGATTGGCGGCGCTACCGATTATTTCGATGGAAAGTTGGCTCGCGCTTGGGGACAGGAGTCTCGTTTCGGAGAGTTGGCAGATCCTGCAATCGATCGCTTGTACATAGTTGCCACTTTGATCGTCCTTTACATCCGAGATGTGATTCCAATTTGGGTAATTGCACTGTTATTGG
>CANGVO010000009.1 GCA_947457445.1 Actinomycetota bacterium
CATATTTCTTTCATCGCTAACCGGATGGTCAGCGGCTGGATTGAATATTCTCGAGAGTGATTTTGAACCTGTGACTAAATTGCATACTCAGGCAGTAAGTGAATACAAAGCACCAACAATTGATTATGGCTTTTCTGCAATTGGGGCAACCTCAATGTGCGATGTGAGCGATGCGTTAATTGAGCAGGCCGCACAGATTGCCGACGCCTCAGGAGTTCAATTTACATTTGATCAAAACTTGATTTCAGAGAGCGCAGAATTCGCACAAATAAATTCTTTAGCGCAAGATTTAAATCAGAACGTCTGGCAGTTCATATTTGCGGGGGGAGAAGACCACGTTTTGCTGGCAACGGGGACGAATTTACCTGGGGTTAGAATCGGCGAAGTAACTGTTGGATCTGGACTTGCAAACATTCCCAAGAGTGTAAATAGACAGACTTGGAAACACTTTAACTAACGAGTTACTTTGCCAGCCTTTAGGCAAGAAGTGCAGACATTTTGGCGCTTTGTGCTTCCACCGACGAGTGTCTTGATGCGCTGGATATTTGGATTCCAACGACGACGTGTCTTTACCTGAGAGTGGGAAACGTTATTTCCAAAGCTGGGCCCTTTGCCACAGATATCGCATGTTGATGCCACAGCAGTACTCCTTTTAAATTCGCTTTAAATTCTAGTTTTCTAAGCCAGACCCCAATTGCGGTCAAGCGGTGGAACAAGGCGTAAGGGTAGCAAGAAGCCCACCCTGACGCTAATTTGATGAAAACCACGCGAGAATAGGCGGCATGGCCGGCCTTGATTCCAAATTAGTTAATGTCGTAGGCGACCGCACGGCCAAGGTCTTAGATACAACTTTTGGCTATAAGACTATTTCGGATTTAATTCATCATTACCCGCGCAGATATTTGGTTCGCGGGGAACTGAGCGATATTGCAGAACTTAAAGAAGGCGATGAAGTTACCGTCCTTGCCGAAATCTTTAGCTCCTCAAGTCGCAAGTTACATGCGCGTAAGGGCAGCATTCTGGAAGTAATAGTTACAGATGGAAGCGCCAAAATGTCTCTCACATTCTTTAATCAAGCGTGGCGTGAAAAAGAACTAAGGGTCGGCCGGCAGGGACTTTTTGCGGGCAAAGTGGGCGTATTTAATGGAAAGCGTCAACTGGCCCATCCAGATTACGAAATGATTCCGGATGGAAATGATGTTGATTCAGCCGTTGCTGAATTTGCGGGTAAATACCTGCCGATGTATCCGGCGAGTTCTAAGTTGCCTTCTTGGAAAATTGCACAATGCATAAATTTATCAATTGGTGCGCTAGATGAGATAAATGACTTTATTCCTGAACAAATTTTGTCATCGCGAGGCTATCCATCGCTACAGCAAGCAATTGTGCAAATCCACAATCCGGTAGACCTCGACAGCGCCGAAAAATCAAGAGCACGAATAACCTTTGATGAGGCGTTGTTAATGCAGCTCTTATTGCTTGAAAGGCGTGCCGAACTTCGCGCTTTAAAGGCGGTAGCACGTCGGCCAAAGAGTTCAGGAATTCTTACCGCATTTGATGCTTCACTTCCTTGGGAATTAACCCCTGGGCAGTTGCAAGTTAGCTCAGAAATCGAAAGTGATTTAGCAGCGCCATATCCCATGCATCGACTGCTTCAAGGTGAAGTTGGTTCAGGTAAAACTGTTGTGGCACTTCGCGCGATGTTGGCGGTAATCGATAGTGGGGGACAGGCTGCGCTATTGGCACCGACCGAAGTTTTAGCTGCTCAACATTTGCGCACAATTGAAAAATTGCTGGGCCCGTTGGCGCAAGGCGGAATGCTCGGGGCGATTGAAAATGCAACGAAAGTAACTTTACTTACCGGCTCACAAAGTGCTGCGGCGCGTAAGGAAGCACTTAGTCTGGCTGCATCTGGTGATGCTGGAATTGTTATTGGAACTCATGCGTTATTGAGTGAATCCGTAACATTTAAGGATTTAGGTTTAATAGTTGTCGATGAACAACATCGCTTTGGTGTTGAGCAACGTGATGCTCTTAAGGCAAAAGCGATTAACCCGCCACACTTACTAGTAATGACCGCAACTCCAATTCCAAGAACCGTAGCAATGACCGTGTTTGGTGATTTAGATGTTTCAACTTTGCGTGAACTTCCTCTTGGAAGGCAGCCAATTACTACGCATGTAGTTCCGACAATCGAGAAACCAACATTCCTTGATCGCGCATGGGAGCGAATTCGCGAAGAGGTGTCTCTTGGTCATCAGGCCTACATAGTCGCGCCGCGAATATCGGCAGGCACATCCGAAGATGCGGATTTAGATTTTCTCTACGGTGAATCATCACCGGATATTGCATCCGTTGAAGAATTGGGTCCGAAACTGCAGTCCGGCCCACTAAAGGGCTTGCGCATCGCTCCATTGCACGGTCGCCAGACCAGTGATTTAAAGAGCGCAACGATGCAGGCGTTTTCACAAGGTGAGATTGATGTTTTGATTTCAACGACCGTAATTGAAGTTGGCGTAGATGTGCCAAATGCGACGGTGATGGTGATTATGGATGCCGATCGTTTCGGAGTTTCACAGCTTCATCAATTGCGTGGTCGGGTTGGACGTGGAACTTCACCCGGTCTCTGTCTACTGGGTACAAGCGCGGCCGCAGAGAGTTCGGCACGTGAGCGCTTGGATGCTGTTTCTAAAACACAAGATGGTTTTGAACTCTCGCGCATCGATTTAGAGCAACGTCGCGAAGGCGATGTACTTGGGGCATCGCAGTCAGGTTCGCGTTCGCATCTGCGCCTGCTGCGCGTTCTGCGAGATGAATCTCTAATCGAAAGTGCTCGGGAAAGCGCGGCAGAACTTTTGGCACAAGATCCCGCGCTAACTAGTTATCCTTTGCTCAAAGCAGAACTTAGTAAGTTGCAAGCAGATGCTGCTGCTGAATTTATAGATAAGGGTTAATCTCAATGCGCATCATCGCCGGCAACGCAAAAGGTAGAAATATCGCATCCGTAGCCTCATCAACTAGACCAACGTCCGATCGAGCACGTGAGGCACTTTTTTCAACCCTAACTTCTGAGTTCGGCGATTTTGAAGGGCTAAATGTTTTAGATTTATATGCAGGAACAGGTGCGATAGCTCTCGAGTCTTTATCTCGCGGTGCAGCACTAGTTCACGCAGTAGAAAAGGATGACCAAGCCCAGAAAAGTATTACCAGCAATTATGAATCAATTAAATCTGCGCAGTGTCCAGGCACCTTCCATTTATTTGGGATGAGCGTTCATCGATTCTTGCAAGATCCACCGATAGCGCCGTATCACTTTGTTTATATCGATCCACCATATGAAGTAGAAGATCTCGATGTGATTGAAACGCTCATACAACTTCAAGTCGGTGGATTTCTACATCCTCAGGCGTTGATCGCGGTAGAGCGAAATTCAAGAGTTAAGGAAATATCTTGGCCTGATGGATATGTCTCTGTACGTGAAAAAAACTATGGTCAGGCGACCATTTTCTATGGGGCTCCGGCCAATTCTGAGCCTGTGAATGGATAACCCGCTTAATCGTTGCTAGCGTTTACACCATGAAGCGCGCGGTATGCCCAGGATCATTCGATCCAATCACATTTGGGCACCTAGACATTATCGAGCGTGCTAGCGAGCAATTCGATGAAGTTATCGTCGCTGTTCTAGAAAATCGCACGAAAGCCAGCCTCTTTTCCGTAGAAGAGCGCATGGAAATGATTCGAAAAACAACTTCAAGTTTTAAAAACGTGAAGGTTGATTCGTGGCACGGTTTGCTGGTTGATTATTGCAAAGCAAATTCCATACAGGCAATCGTTAAAGGCCTTCGCGCGGTAACAGATTTTGATTATGAACTACAAATGGCACAAGTTAATTTGCAGGGTTCGGGAGTGGAAACCATGTTTATGGCAACTGCGCCTGCGCACTCTTTCCTATCTTCATCAATAGTAAAAGAACTTGCACATTTCGGTGGCGATGTTTCTTCAATGGTTCCAGGCATCGTAAATGATGCACTCAAAGCTCGAGTGGCAGGGAAATGAAAATGGATTCAATCGAGAAAATCAGTACTGCAATAACTCTAATTGAGGAAGCTCGTGGAGTTCCTCTATCCGCGTCCTGCGTTGTACACCGCGGCGAAATTCTAGAAATTTTAGATGGTGCCAAGGAAGCTCTGCCGCAAGATCTATATCGCGCCGAAGACATACTCGCCCAACGCGAGAAGTTAATTGAAGAAGGAAGATCTAGCTCTGAGAAGATGATTGCCGCCGCACGTGAAGAAGTTGCACACATGATTGAACAGACCGCGATCGTGCAAGCCGCACGTGACGAAGCGCAAAGAATTCTGGATGATGCTCGTGCATTAGCAGCCGACGAGCGCGCCGAAGTTGAAAGTTACATTGATGGTCGCTTAGCAACGCTAGAAGTTATTCTAAATAAGACAATGGATGCTGTTGCACGTGGGCGCGAACGCCTTGATGGTGCGAATGATAAAGACGTACTTTCACAACTTGCAGATGACAAATAATCGAAGTTATTTCAAATCCTAGACACCCACAAAATCTCATGAGCCGTGCATCCCAAATCTTCGAATTCAATACCCATGAACTGCCTCGCCGCGCGGGGGAGATGAAGGAGTACCAACTAGATTTAGCGATTCTTGAACCTGTGGGCGTCGCCCTTGTCGCAGTTCCCGCGGGCGATGTAATCGAAGTAGATATGCGCTTGGAATCAGTTACCGAAGGAATTTTGCTCAGCGCTGATATCTATGCGGTTGCAAAAGGTGAATGCATCCGTTGCTTAGATCAAGTTGAAATCGAAGTTGAACGTAAAATTCAAGAGCTCTATCGCTACGAACCTACAAATGACAAAGGTGGCAAGAGAAATAAAAAGTCAGCAAAAGTTGAAGAGGACGATCTTGATAGCGACGAAGAGTTATGGCTAGACGGAAGCGTTCTAAACCTTGAGATTCCAATCCGTGATGCGATTGTTCTTGATTTGCCAGTCAACCCACTTTGCTCGGATGAGTGCCAGGGCCTCTGTCCGGACTGTGGTGAAAAGTGGGAGAGCCTTCCCGCCGACCACGCTCATGAAGCCATTGACGCTCGGTGGGCAGGGTTAAAGGGACTGGATTTTAAGAATTCGCCCGAATAAGGGATACTTCCTTCATTAGCAAGACGCCCAACAGCCAGAAGCCCAACAGCCAGAAGCCTAGGCACAGAGTGCCCGAGGTAAGTAGAGATTAAGGACGATTACCGTGCCAGTACCAAAGCGAAAGATGTCTCGTTCAAAGACACGCTCACGCCGCAGCATGTGGAAGACAACTGCAGCATCACTTGCAGCATGCCCACAATGCCAGCAACCAAAGTTGACTCACACCGCTTGCCCAACTTGCGGAACGTATAACCGCCGTCAGGTACTTGAGGTCTGATCTGTACTCTTCTTTAACTTCGCAACTTGGGGTTTCACTTTCTCCCGAATTGCTTGAGTTAGCTTTTACGCATCGCTCTTTCGCTTATGAAAGTGGTGCAAAGGAAACCAATGAACGTCTTGAGTTCTTAGGTGACTCGGTTCTCGGTTTAATAGTTACCGAAGAACTTTATTTGCGTTACCCAGATCTAGATGAATCTCGTTTATCTCCACTGCGTTCGGGCATCGTAAATATGCGTGCGCTCGCAGATATTGCGCGCACTTTAGATCTTGGAAAATACATCCGTCTGGGCAAAGGTGAAGAAGTTACCGGTGGCCGCGATAAAAACTCCCTACTAGCCGATGCGCTAGAAGCTTTAATTGGTGCGATTTATTTGGATCTCGGATTTGCCAGCACCACAACCGTAGTTCGCGCGCTGATCAAAGAGACGTTGGAAAGCGCAATGGCTAAAGGTGCGGGCCTTGATGGAAAAACTGCGCTACAAGAATTAGTTTCATCACTTGGCAAAGGCACGCTGGAATATCAAGTTACTGAAGAAGGCCCCGATCACGATAAGAGTTTCACAGCAGTGGCACTAGTTTCTGGCGAAGCGGTTGCAGAAGGTATTGGTAAGAGCAAACGAGAAGCCGAACAATCAGCAGCCCGTTTAGCATATGAAATTCTTGCAACCCTCAAGTAGTACTTCACTTGAGTCGCGTACATAAAGACGCCACCTAAACGGTAGGTTTACGCCGTGTATTTAAAGAGTATGACGCTCAAGGGCTTCAAGTCCTTCGCATCAGCCACGACGCTTCGCCTTGAACCCGGCATCACATGCGTCGTCGGCCCAAACGGCTCTGGAAAATCAAATGTAGTTGATGCCCTCACTTGGGTTATGGGTGAACAAGGTGCAAAGTCTCTGCGCGGCGGAAAAATGGAAGATGTCATCTTCGCGGGAACAAGTGGGCGCGCACCTTTAGGACGCGCGGAAGTCTCTCTAACTATCGACAACACAGATGGCGCACTTCCAATTGATTACACCGAAGTTACGATTTCACGAATACTTTTTCGTAATGGACAAAGTGAATATCAGATCAACGGCGAAGCATCTCGCCTGTTAGATATTCAAGAGCTTCTTAGCGATTCAGGAATTGGTCGCGAAATGCATGTCATCGTTGGTCAAGGCCAACTAGATGCCATCTTGATGGCAACACCTGAGGAACGTCGTGGATTTATTGAAGAAGCGGCTGGAGTTCTTAAGCATCGTAAGCGCAAGGAAAAGGCGCTACGTAAATTAGATTCCATGCAGGCCAACTTGGCTCGTGTTCAAGATTTAACCGTCGAACTGCGTCGCCAACTTCGTCCGCTTGGCAAGCAGGCAGAAGTTGCCAAGAAAGCAGCGACGATTCAAGCTGATCTGCGCGACGCTAAACTCCGTTTACTTGCCGATGACTACATAACGTTATCGAAGACTCTGGATGCAGAAGTTGCAGATGAAACAGCGCTTCGCGAGCGTCGCTCACAAGTTGAAGAAGAAGTTGAAAAAATCCGTTTGCGCGAAGAAGCTCTAGATGCGCAAGCCGCTTTTGAAAGCCCTCTACTGATTGCAGCGCAAGAGAACTTCTATTCACTTAGCGCTCTCCGCGAAAAATTTCGTGGAACGCAATCTTTAGCTCAAGAACGTTCCCGTTTCTTGGCAGAAGAAGCAGAAGAGGCACGAAATGCCGGCAGAGATCCAGAGGCGCTGGATGTAGAAGCGGCAGCTCTTCGCACAGAGGAAGCGCAGCTTCGCGCCGGTGTTGAGCAATCACGTAATGCACTTGCAACTTCCACCCAAGAACTTGCTGACGCTGAGGGTCGACTAAAAGTAGAAGAAGATAAAATTGCAGCAGCGATGCGCGCTATCGCTGATCAACGCGAAGGAACAGCCCGCCAAGAAGGGCACATCAAATCTCTGGCTGCTCGTCTTGATGCCATCGCAGAAGAGATAGCTCGTTTAACAAAGGCGCGCGATGAAGCTCAAGCGCGCGTAGAAAGTGCACAACGTGAGTATTCAACTTTTGAAATGGATATCGCAGGCGCCGATGCTGGCGAACTCGGACTGGACTCCGAATTTGAGGTTGCCAAGAAATCACTTGATGCAGCTAAGTCAAACTTAAATGATTTAATTGACGCAGAACGTGCTGCTGATCGCGAACGAAACGCAACGGAATCAAAGCTCGAAGCGATGCAATTAACTTCTCAATCACGCGATGGTGGCGCGGCTCTTATAAAAGATTCACGTGGTCTTTCGATTCTTGGAACTATTGCATCTCTAATACAAGTAGATAGCGGCTGGGAAGCTGCTACTGCAGCGGCGCTGGGCACTCTGTCGGATGCAATTGTGGTTCGGGATCTGACTTCAGCGGTAAGCGCTCTTACAATCTTGCGCAGCGAGAATTTGGGACAAGCCGATGTTTTGGTCTACGAACCAGGCTCGAATTCAACTAGCTCGATCCCTGCAGGAATGACACCTTTAACTTCACATGTTCGCTCCAACCAGATTTCAGAACTTCTTGCCTCCCTACTTTCTACAACAGTTGTCGTAGAAAGTGCGCGGGATGCAGAAAGTATCTTGCGCACGAATTCTTCTCTGACAGTCGTAACCCGCGATGGAGATGTAATAACGGCAAAACGCGCTCGTGGCGGTTCAGCTTCCTCTTCCTCATTAATTGAAATTAACGCGCTGGTTCAAGAGTTAACAAAGAAGTTAGAAACCATCTCTCATAACTGTGATCGCCTAAAATTCGAAATAGTTACCGCTCAGAGCGAAGTTGATTCAAAACAAGGTGCTTTCGATATCGCACTCTCTAAGTTAAACGAATCCGATGCGCGTATTGCCGCCCTTACCGAACAACTGGCGGTTTCTGGACAGAATATGAAATCTGCTTCCGCTGAAGTAGAACGATTGAATTTAGCTATTGCTGAGGCAACTTCTGCCAAGGGTCGCGACGAGAATGAGTTATCAATCGCTTCAGCCCAGTTGCAGCAGCACGGCGATATCGCAGAACCAGATCACAGCGCTGCAGAGAATTTGCGAAATCAAGTTTCGCTTGCGCGTACCGCAGAAGTTGAAGCGCGTCTTGCAGTTCGTACCAGCGAAGAGCGAGTTGATTCAATCGCCGCACGCGCTAAAGCTTTGGAGGATGCGGCAAACACCGAACGTGAAGCATCAGAACGCGCGGTTTCACGTCGTGGGGCGCGCGCACGTGGAGCTTTGATTTCATCTGCCATTGCCGAAGCGGCTTACGAAGCGCTAATTCATATCGAGCGTTCGATTGCAAAGGCTGCTACGGAGCGAGCACGTCTGGAGGCGTCGCGTTCTGATCGAGAAGGTGAAACTCTTACAGTTCGCTCACGTGGTCGCGAACTAGCAACAGTGCTTGAACAATTGACATCCTCGGTTCACAAAGACGAGATCGCGCGCGCGGAACAGCGTATGCGAATTGAAGCTCTAGAAGTTAAATGTGTTGAAGAATTAGGTGTAGATACAGCAACGCTGGTCAATGAATACGGACCTCACAATGATGTTCCAACATTTATGGAGACCGAAGATGGCGAGATTGTTGCTACAGAACTAATTCCTTATCGCAGAGACCAGCAAGAAAAACGTCTTGCTGCAACTGAGCGTTCTCTAACATTGCTTGGAAAGATCAACCCCCTAGCCCTAGAAGAATATAACGCTCTCGAAGAACGACTTAAATTCTTAGCCGAACAACTAGAAGATTTAAAGCGAACCAAGAAAGACTTGCTAGATATCATCAAAGAAGTAGACGATCGTGTTCAGCAGATATTTATGGAGGCGTACACCGAAACCGCTAAACACTTCGAGGATATTTTCGCACGCTTGTTCCCAGGTGGAGATGGCCGATTAATCCTTACCAATCCAGATGATCCGCTAAATACTGGCGTTGATGTAGAGGCACGACCACCCGGAAAACGAATCAAGCGTCTCTCACTTCTATCCGGTGGCGAAAAGTCACTAACTGCAGTTGCCATGTTGGTTGCAATTTTTAAAGCGCGTCCAAGTCCGTTCTATGTTTTGGATGAAGTTGAAGCAGCCCTTGATGATGTAAACCTCGGTCGCCTACTGGTTATTTTCGAAGAGCTACGCGAAAGTTCTCAGCTAATCATCATCACTCACCAAAAGCGTACGATGGAGATTGCTGACGCTCTATACGGCGTAACGATGCGTGGTGATGGCGTGACAGAAGTTATCTCGCAACGCTTGCGTGATTCTGAATCAGCCTAATTAAATAGGTGTTCAGTGGGAATTTTCAGTAAGTTCGTTTCTAAGTTAAAAGGTCAATCAACGGCAGATCCACTTGATTGGCAAGAACTCGAATCGGAACTTCTTGGCGCAGATCTCGGTCCAACTCTGACATCGCAGATAATTCAAAGCGCCAAGTTAATAAAAGGTGATGATGCTCTTGCCTCCCTTACGCAAATTTTAAATAGTCATTTGAGTACCAAAGCGCGTGAATTAGCCAATAATGAAGCAGTCACAGCAGTGATGGTGGTTGGCGTAAATGGCACGGGAAAGACAACATCGGTCGCCAAATTAGCCGCGCATTTAAAATCGTCTGGTAATTCTGTTGTATTGGCTGCTGCCGATACTTTTCGCGCCGCAGCCGTTGATCAACTTCAAACTTGGGGCAATCGCATCGGAGTCGAAGTTATTTCGGGCAAGGACGGGGCCGAGCCCGCATCAGTGGCTTTCGATGCAGCCACGCGTGTGAAAGATTTACAGACAGATTATTTACTTATTGATACAGCCGGTCGACTTCACAATAAAAATGATTTGATGGCTGAATTAGAGAAAGTAAAACGCGTGGTCGAGAAATCACTGGCTGTTAGCGAAGTTTTACTAGTGATAGATGCGACGACTGGGCAGAATGGCATTGCACAAGCCAAGATATTTACCGAAGCCGTCAAAGTCACTGGGTTGATTGTTACCAAGCTCGACGGTACGGCGCGCGGTGGGGTGGCTTTGGCGATCGAGAGCGCTTTGGATATCCCTATTAAGTTCATCGGCACCGGCGAGAGTGATCGTGATTTCGCAGAATTTGAACCCAAGGCTTATCTATCAGGCCTGATCTCGGACTGACCCCTCATTTTTATGTAACAAGGCCGTAACACAGAGCCTGGTTTTGTGACTTCGTCTTAACCTAGGAACCGAACACCCGTAACGCGAGTTGGGCATCTTTACCCAATCTCAAAGGCGAGGTTTCGTAAGTTATAAGTGAAAGAAGAAACTAATGGAAGAGATTGTTCTGAATTCAGGCGATACCGCTTGGGTATTAGCAAGTACTGCTCTCGTTCTCTTGATGACACCAGGTCTGGCATTTTTCTATGGTGGAATGGTTCGCGCAAAGAGCGTTTTAAATATGATGATGATGTCGATGATAACCATCGGAATCGTAAGCATTATTTGGGTTATCTACGGATTCGAATTGGCATTTGGTTACAAAGCCGAATCCGCTTGGTATGGAAATATTTCTTTATCTGGCCTTGGGGGACTGGTAAACGAATTTACAAATAACGGTGGAATCTATCCAATTCCAGTTTTGGTTTTCGCGGCATTCCAATTGATGTTCGCAATAATCACTCCAGCACTTATCTCAGGTGCAATCGCAGACCGTACGAAGTTCACCGCGTGGGCAATATTTGTTGCGATTTGGTCAACGTTGGTTTACTTCCCAGTCGCACACTGGGTATTCGCATTTGGAAATAAAGTTGGCGACGTTGTTACCGGTACTGGTTACCTTGCCGGAAAGGGCGTGCAAGATTTTGCAGGCGGTACAGCTGTACACATCAACGCTGGCGCGGCCGGCCTTGCTTTGGCGCTAATTCTTGGAAAGCGTGTGGGATGGCGTAAAGAAGCTATGCGACCACATTCACTGCCTTTGGTAATGCTTGGCGCAGGACTCTTGTGGTTCGGATGGTTTGGCTTTAACGCTGGATCATCTCTTGCTGCAAATGGAACTGCTGGCCTGGCATTTATGAACACACAAGTTGCCGCTGCTGCTGCCCTTGTTGGCTGGTTGTTAGTTGAAAAAATTCGCAATGGCCATGCAACTTCACTAGGTGCAGCATCGGGTGCTGTAGCAGGATTAGTTGCAATAACACCGGCTTGTGCTTTTGTTGCGCCATGGGCTGCCGTAGTAATTGGTCTCGTTGCCGGTGCAATTTGTGCACTTGCAGTCAGTATCAAATACGCGCTTGGTTTCGATGATTCACTCGATGTGGTTGCAGTTCACCTAGTTGGTGGAATTTGGGGATCACTATCTATCGGATTATTCGGAACCAGTGTTGTTAATAGCATTGGTCTCGATGGCCTCTTCTATGGTGGCGGAACAACGCTACTTGGCAAGCAGGCACTTGGTGTTGGAATGGTATTTGCATATTCATTCCTAGCCACATTGATTATCGGATTCATTATTGAAAAGACAATTGGTTTCCGAGTTAAGAAAGATGCCGAAGTAGAAGGCATTGACCTCAGCGAACATGCTGAAACTGCTTATGAAATGACTAGCTCATCACGTGGAGGTTCATTGCTATGAAGTTAATTACAGCCATCTTGAAGCCATTCAAGTTAGATGAAGTTAAAGACGCACTACAAGCAGCAGGCGTTACCGGGATGACAGTCTCTGAAGCAAGTGGCTTTGGACGTCAACGCGGCCACACTGAGGTTTATCGTGGTGCTGAATACACCGTTGACTTAGTACCAAAAGTACGTCTTGAGGTATTAGTCGATGATAATGATGCCGCCGCGATTGTCGATGTGATCGTAAAGGCAGCATCTACGGGTTCAATCGGAGACGGAAAAGTTTGGACAACACCAGTTGATTCAATCGTCCGTGTTCGTACAGGTGAACGCGGAACGGATGCGATCTAACCTCCAGGTCGTAACCTTCTAAGTCATCAGCAGTAAATAAGTAAGATAGTTACATGGGTACACGTGAGCGACGAGAACGATCGAACGAGAGCGATCGCCTTCTAAACTCACTCTTCACTGGTGTAACAGGGGTAGCACTCGCCGCGGTCGGTGGTTACGGCCGCGGTGAGCTATCTCCCGGATCTGATCTCGATATTCTCTTTCTGCATAACGGTCGGAATGACGAAAAAGAACTATCAGATCTTGTAAACAAAGTTCTCTACCCGCTATGGGATAAATCATTTAAAGTCGATCACGCCGTTCGCACTCGAACGGAAACGAGAGATGCTGCAGCAGATGATTTGAAGGTCGCACTCGGTTTATTAGATATCCGATTAATTAGCGGTGACGCCGATTTAGTTGCTGCCGTTCAACACGATGCTATTGACGACTGGCGAAGCCGTTCGCGATTTCGGCTAACAGAATTACGAAAGTCTTTATCCGAGCGCCATGAACGCGCAGGCGAGCTGGCGTATTTACTAGAGCCAGATTTAAAGGAAGCGCGCGGGGGGCTAAGAGATATCACCGCTCTTCGCGCCGTAGCGCTAAGTGGTGCAGTAACTGTTTCGTTAGAACATATCAGCAGCGCAGAATCTACTCTTATGAACGTTCGTGAGGCTCTGCATATCGTTACCAATCGAGATAAAGATCGACTTTTATTTCAGGAGCAAGACAAGGTAGCCGAACTATTAAATTATAAAGATGCCGACGCATTGATGAGTGCGGTTGCGCAAGCTGCTCGATCTGTTGATTACCTATTGGAATCGACGTGGCATCGCCTTGATCATCGAGATAAAGATGGATTAGGAAGATTCTTAAGAAAACCTCGGACAACACAAGTATCTCCAGGGATAACAATTGCTCATCAGGAAGTATCTATAAGTGAGAACTTCGACTTAGCGTCAGATCCAGTAATTGGAATTCGAGCTGCAGCAACAGCGGCGCAAGCGGGCTTACCAATTTCGCCAGGAACACTGCAACGTCTAATGATTTCTTATCAGAATGGATTAGGAAATCTTCCTAATCCATGGCCACGAGCAGCGCGCGAAAATTTAATTACTTTGATTGGTGCGGGGTATCCAATGGTTCGCATCTGGGAAGGACTTGACCAAGAAGAAATACTCTTTGATTGGCTTCCAGAATGGCGCGCGGTTCGTTCCTTGCCACAACGAAATGTCCTTCACCGTCATACCGTGGATCGACATATGGTCGAAACTGCGGTTTTTGCCGCCGCTCTAACTCGAAATGTACATAGACCTGATCTCTTGCTCTTTGCAGCGCTCTTCCACGATTTAGGAAAGGGAACGCAAGAAGACCATAGCGAGCGAGGCGAAAGATTAATCGAACCGCTGGCGAGACGAATCGGTTTCTCTGAATCCGATATCACAACACTGAAAATATTAGTCAAACATCATCTTCTCCTCAGCGCTACAGCTACCCGACGTGATTTGGATGATCCGGCAACAATTGCTTCCGTTGTTGCAGTGATTCCTGACTTACAAACTCTTGAACTCTTGCACGCACTGAGTATCGCTGATGGTCAAGCCACAGGAAATGCGGCGTGGAGTAGTTGGAAAGAAAGTTTGCTAAACGATTTAGTCGTTCGTGTTACTAGCGCTCTTACGGACAATACAGTTGCCATGCAACCAGAATTCACTGACGAACAACGTGCATTTGCTCGCACAGGAACTTTACGAGTACATATCGAAGAGCGAAGCCCAGATTTTGCGATAGAAATAATCGCGCCAGACAAGCCTGGATTACTTTCAATTGTTGCCGGTGTTCTAAACCTCTCTCGCTTCGATGTTCGTTCCGCGAGAACGCAAACTGTTGAGAATAGTGCGATTATGAAGTGGATTGTTACTCCAAATCAATACGCACCGACCGTAGACAGTTCGACTATTCATAAAATGATTTCGGATGCGCTGACAGATGCATCGGACCTGACCGAAAAAATCGAGAAGAGAATCGCAGATTATTCATCTCTGCCATCTATCCCAGTCCCGTCACCAATTGTCGAAACTTTCTTAGATGCCGCCACAGAAGCCACGATTATTGAAGTCCGTAGCCATGATCGTCCGGCACTTTTATTTGGCATCGGCGACACAATTACTAAATGTCAGATTGATATTCGTTCAGCAATTGTTACAACACTTGGCGCAGAAGCCATCGATACTTTATATGTGACCGAAATAGGTGGCGGCCCACTAACGGCACAAAGGGCGCAAGAAGTCGCTGAAAGACTTTCTGCGGCTCTGGCGTAGTATGAGTGCCTATGTTTGATTCACTATCTTCTAAGTTAACTGGTGCATTCGCATCCTTGCGCTCTCGCGGCAAGATAACTTCTTCGGATATTGATTCGACATGTTCTGAGATCAGAGCAGCACTTCTTGAGTCAGATGTTGCCCTTTCTGTCGTCGAGCCCTTCATCGAGACAATTAGAACCAAATCTTTGGCTGCCCTGCCTACTTTGCAGTCAGGGACAAATCAAGCCCAAGCAATTTTTGAAATTGTAAATACGGAGCTAGTTGAAATTCTTGGGGGAGCAGCAAGACGTATCCGATTTGCAAAGAATCCACCTACAGTAATTATGTTGGCGGGTTTGCAAGGCGCCGGAAAAACAACACTTGCTGGAAAACTAGCTAAATTTTATGCAGATCAAGGAAATACTCCACTATTGGTTGCATCTGATCTACAGAGACCGAACGCGGTTAATCAATTGCAAGTTGTTGGTGAAAGCGTTGGCGTTCCAGTTTTTGCGCCCGAACCCGGCAATGGAGTCGGTAATCCGGTAAAAGTTGCCGAACAATCCTTGGCTTATGCAAAAACAAAGCTTTATAACATGGTGATTGTTGATACCGCCGGTCGATTAGGTGTAGATGCCGAATTAATGCAACAAGCGATTGATATCCGAACTGCAATCAAACCAGATGAGATTCTCTTTGTTGTGGATGCGATGATCGGACAAGATGCAGTCAAAACCGCAAAAGCATTCGAAGACGGCGTTGGTTTTGATGGAGTGGTACTTACCAAATTAGATGGTGACGCACGCGGAGGCGCAGCGCTTTCAATTGCAAAATTAACCGGTAAGCCGATCATGTTTTCATCGAACGGTGAAAAATTAAGCGATTTCGATATCTTCTATCCAGAGCGAATGGCATCAAGAATTTTGGGTATGGGAGATGTGGCAACGCTAGCCGAGCAGGCTAAGAAAGCATTTGACGGCGACGCCTCGGCTAAATTAGAAGAAAAGTTTGCACGTGGAGATGATTTTACGCTTGAGGATTTCCTTGAACAGTTGGAAGCGATGTCAAAGATGGGATCAATGTCCAAGCTCTTGGGAATGTTGCCAGGTGCGGGTGCGATGAAGAAGCAGATCGAAAATTTTGATGAATCTGAAATAGTTCGAACTAAATCAATCGTTCAATCAATGACTCCTCTGGAGCGACAAGATCCAAAAGTTTTAAATGGTTCACGTCGTGCCCGCATCGCACTTGGTGCAGGACGCAAAGTTCAAGATGTAAACACTTTGGTTGATAAGTTCACCGCGGCACAAAAGATGATGCGTCAGATGCGCAAAGGTGGCGGTATGCCTCCTGCCATGGCGCAAGGAATGGGAATTCCTGCCGGCATGGGCGGCCAACAATTTGGCGGGCAAAAAGGGCTACCACCGGCGAAGAAGAAGTCGAAATCTGGCAATCCAGCTAAACGTGCCGCCGAGGAGCGGGGTTAACGCCTCAATTTCGCATCTGTAGGCGTTAATGGCAAGATTAGCCTCCTGTTGAGGGGCCCTCTACCCCCAAAACATCCATATCCAAAGTTGGACCTTGTAAGTGCGCACCCCGCTGCACCGATCGAGAACTGACACACTTTTTAGGAGCACTACTTCTTTGTCTACAAAAATTCGCTTAATGCGCATGGGAAAGATCCGCACACCATTTTTCCGCATCGTCGTAACAGATTCACGTAAAGCACGTAACGGACTTTCAATTGAAGAAATTGGTCGTTACGTTCCAGG
>CANGVO010000010.1 GCA_947457445.1 Actinomycetota bacterium
ATGCGATCGCCTTCAACAAAAGATGCTGCAAGATCATTTTCGGTAAGGCGCTTCATCTCCTCCAACATCCCCATCGCAGTTTCGCGATCGAGTTCACTAAAGATTGATGTACCTAAAACCTTTTCTGTACCGAGCAGGTCAAAGAGGCAGAATTCGATATCGCGCAGATTGGCGTTGTAATGGCTCATGGGCAAATAATGCTACCCGCCAGTAACTTACGCAAGCCCCAGCGCGCACTTCGCCAAACTTTTCCTTGAGGTCATATAGGCTCACGCCGTGCTTCTAAGTGATCGCGATATCCGCTCCGAAATCAACGCTGGCCGCGTAGCTGTCGAACCATTTGAAGAGGCGATGATCCAACCTTCATCAGTTGATGTCCGCCTTGATAAATTTTTCCGCGTCTTTGAAAACCATAAGTATTCGGTGATCGACCCTTCAATTGAACAAGCAGAGCTAACCCGCGAAGTTGTCGCCGAGGATGGCGAAGCATTTATTTTGCACCCAGGTGAATTCGTTTTAGCGAGCACTTACGAAATCATTACCTTGCCAGATGACATTGCCGGTCGCCTTGAAGGAAAATCATCGCTGGGACGCCTCGGGCTGCTTACCCACTCAACTGCTGGATTTATTGATCCTGGTTTTTCCGGACACATCACTTTAGAACTTTCTAACGTCGCAAACTTGCCGGTCAAGTTATTTCCAGGAATGAAGATCGGTCAGCTCTGCTTGATCAAACTTTCATCACCTGCCGAGCATCCATACGGCTCTGCGATTTACGCATCACGCTATCAGGGTCAGCGCGGGCCAACCCCAAGCCGATCTTTCATGAATTTTCATCAGAGTAAGATCAAGTAATCAGCAAGGGAATACAACCTTTGCTTAAGGGGTTGAAATAAATATGGAAATCATCATCGCGCTCGCCGTAGTCGGCTTAGCTGTTCTTTTCTTCATCGCCCAATACAACCGATTGATCCGCTTGAACATCAGCGTCGATGAATCATTTGCCCAGATCGAAGTTCAACTAAAGCGTCGCTCTGATCTGATTCCTAACCTGGTTGAAACCGTTAAAGGTTATGCAGCACACGAACAAGGAACTTTTGACGCTGTCGTAACCGCGCGCGCGAAGGCAACAACTGCATCAACTGTCGCGGATGTCGCAGCCGCTGACGGAGCGCTTACGCAAGCCCTGCGTGGTTTGCTTGCCGTTGCTGAGGCTTACCCAGACTTAAAAGCATCTGCAAACTTTCTTTCTTTACAAGAAGAACTTTCAACAACTGAAAATAAAGTTGCCTTTGCGCGCCAGTTCTATAACGACAATGTCCGCAACTTAAACACTGCTGTAAAAACCATCCCCACCAGCTTCTTTGCAGGTTTTGCCAAAGTTACCGAACGCGAATTTTACGAAGTTGAAGACCCACAATCACGTAATGTGCCAAAGGTAACTTTCTAGTATCTAATGGCAACAAACGATTTTCGCGCACAACAGAGCGCAAATAAAGGCAAGACCTATTTCCTACTTGCTTCAATGGGTTTGCTAACCGGTCTTGTCGCATATGCAGCACTTACTTATTTCGGCGCAGGAACATCAACTTTTATGGTGCCACTTGCCGTTGGCATTTCATTAATTGGTGTTTGGGGTTCCTATTACGGATCCGACAAATTAGTTATAACTATGACCGGTGCCAAAGTTATTCAACGTGAAGATAATCCAGAACTCTTTAACGTCATCGAAGAAGTTGTTATTGCAAGTGGATTACCAATGCCAAAGGTGGCAATAGTCGTAGATAGCGCACCGAATGCTTTTGCTACAGGCCGGGACCCAGAACACGCACTAATTGCATTCACAACCCGCATCCTGGAAATAATGGATCGCGATGAACTACAAGGCGTAATTGCCCACGAGTTATCTCATGTTGCCAACCGAGACACTTTAGTTTCAGCCGTTGCTGCAACTACGGCTGGAGCCATTGCAATTTTGAGCGATTTTTTAATGCGCATGATGTGGTTTGGTGGAGGTCGTCGTGATCGCGACAGCAACGCCAATCCAATCATGTTGATTGTTTCATTATTCGTTTTAATCTTGGCGCCAATCGCTGCAACGCTACTTAAGAGCGCAATTTCACGTCGCCGTGAATCACTAGCTGATGCAACTGCTGTTTCATTTACCCGCAATCCTGCAGGTTTACGCAAAGCTCTCGAAGTTTTGGCCGCTGATTCAACTGTTGTGCATCAGAAATCAAATGCGGTTGCGCATATTTGGATCGAATCACCACTTGATGGAAAAGCAGTTTCCAAGATGTTTTCTACGCACCCGCCGATTCAAGAGCGCATCGCAACCTTGCGCGCCATGGAGTCCTTAGGAAATTAGGAATTTAAGGGAAAGAAGAGCGTGAATGTTGCTCCTTCACCCGGCTCTGATTCAACACTTACCTGACCGGCATGTGCGCGCATAACCGCATCAACAATGGAAAGTCCAAGTCCGGTGCCTTCACCATCTGTGCGAACTCGCGAACTGTCGGCTCGATAGAAGCGTTCAAAGATTCGAGCCTGATCTTTTGCAGTCAAACCTGGCCCATTATCTGAAATTCGAATTCGCACACCATCTTCACTTTGGTAAACGACGACGTTAATTTCAGTTCCGGCAGGTGTATGCGTACGTGCATTCGCAAGTAAATTAGCAACAACCTGATGGATGCGATCGTTATCGCCCAGCGCATAAATCTCTTCGGTTGGCTGATGATAATTAACAATATGATCAGGACCAGCAACACGGGCAGATTCAACAGCGTCAGAGACCAACTTAGTCAAATTGACTGGTTCTGATTTCATTTCGCGAGATTGATCAAGCCGAGCGAGCAACAATAAATCCTCGACAAGAGAGCCCATTCGTTTTGATTCATTTTCAATACGTCCCAAAAGCTCTTTCGTTTTTTCTTCTCCGCTAACAGCGCCTTGACGATGAAGTTCGGCGAAACCACGAATTGCGGTAATTGGTGTGCGAAGTTCATGAGATGCATCAGCTACGAATCTACGTAACTTGCTTTCACTTTCAACTCTGGCAGCGAAAGATTCTTCGATACGGCCAAGCATTGTGTTGAGTGTGTTTACAAGACGACCAACTTCGGTATTGGGTTTAACTTCGGGAAGGCGCGCGGTGAGATCGCCTTCGGCAATGCGTTCTGCGGTTGCTTCAACATTTGCTAATGGTCTAAGGCTTACAGTTATAACTTTTCGCGAAGCAAGAGCGATAAAGAAGATCATCACAAAGCCAATGAGAATGAATAGCCCTTGCAAGCGATTTAAAGTGCGATCTATATCTTCAAAAGATTGGGCGACAATTACGCTTCCAAGTCCAGATGGAAGCTCTCGTGTTAATACCCGAAAATCTGAACCCGGAGTTTCAATAGTAAAAGGCCTACCCCCGTGTTTGGCCACTTTATTAGGAGTAATTCGGCTTAAATAATTGGTAATTTCACTGGCATTTAAGTCGCCACCGATCTGACCAAGGACCACTCCTGCCGGCCCAATGAGCGTTACTGAAGTTGATGTAGGTATGTTGCGCAGCGGAGCTTGTCTCCGGCCCCGACCATCACGTTCTTCAAAATCATCTTCATCTGATTGGATTCCTGCTTGTTCCAATCGAGGAATAGAGCCGCCAGCAATACTTAATAGTTCGTTGTCGACTTCATGCGTTAAATAGTTTTTAAGAAGAGATTGCGCTGCAATATCCGATGCCACAAATCCCATAGTCGAAAGGAGAACTACGCCTAAAGTTAAGCGATTGAGCAGGCTCCAGTTCGAAGTTGGGCTCTTCATTTATTTCGCCGCAGGCAATCTCAGGCGATAACCAACACCACGCACAGTATGAATAAGTGGCGGATCAAACATATCAATCTTTTTTCGCAAGTAAGAAATATATGTTTCAACAATTCCGGCATCACCGCGGAAATCGTATTGCCATACGTGATCAAGTATTTGCGATTTAGAAACAACTCGATCAGCGTTGATTAGCAAGTAACGAAGTAATTGAAATTCAGTGGGGGACATTTCAAGTAATTGCCCAGCACGGTGAACTTCGTGAGTCGCTTCATTTAACTCAAGATCTGCAAAACGAATTTTTTCGTCATCTGTATCAATTTCGACAACACCAATGCGGCGCAATAACGCGCGAAGACGTGCAACCAATTCTTCCAAACTAAATGGCTTTGTCATGTAATCATCGCCACCGATAGTTAATCCAGCAACTTTATCTTCCATGCCATCTTTAGCGGTTAAAAATAAGACGCCGATATTTAATCCTTCGCTGCGCAATTGGCGGCAGACTTCAAAACCATCAAGGTCGGGCAACATCACATCTAAAACAACTGCATGTGGTTTAAATTCTTCGGCAACCGTCAAAGCTTCTGATCCGGTTGCTGCTGTGCGCACATCAAAACCTACGAAACGCAGGCTGGTTGAAATTAAATCGCTGATACTAGATTCGTCGTCGACGACAAGAATTCGGTGAACGGTCTTACTTTCAGTAGTTGCCATGGTTCGAGAATGCTCTCATGACCTGAGAGAACGCTGAGAATGAGGTTAGTTTTTAACGCTTATCGCCATTTAGTCAGGCGATGACGCTTCGCTTTAGCGCCATTTAGTCGCGAGGCTGAATCCAACCCCCACGAAGCTAAAGCCGATAATCATGTTCCAAGCGCCGATACCCGGAATTGGAAAGCGAGTCTGGCTCACGTAGAAAATGACGATCCAGAAGAGGCCGATCAAGAAATTGGCGACCATTACTGGCGCTAACCAGCTTGGACTCTCGAGCGGGCCGTGTGGCTCGGCATCGTGAATCCGCTCTTCGTGAGCATTGTGCTCTTGGACTTTTTTACGCAATTTCGACTTAGGCATGGGGAAAGGTTACATGCTAAATCCCCGACATGGAACTACATGGCGGGAAACAGCGAAGGGGGCAACCTGCCAGAATTGCGCCATGGCCCGCATCCTCGTAGTCGATAACTATGACTCTTTCGTCTTTAACTTGGTGCAGTATCTAGGCCAACTCGGCGCCGAATGCACTGTAAAGCGCAACGATGAAGTAAAGGCTAGTGAAGCTTCTAATTACGACGGAGTACTAATTTCGCCAGGGCCCGGAACACCAGAAGAAGCTGGTATCAGCATTGAAATGATTAATTATTGCGCAGAGAAGAAAATTCCTTTATTCGGAGTTTGCTTAGGACATCAAGCAATCGCGGTTGCCTTTGGTGCAACCGTCTCGCGCGCACCAGAATTACTTCACGGAAAAACATCACAAGTTATTCACGAAGGCAAAGGTGTTTTAAGCAATTTACCTTCACCATTTATCGCAACTCGATATCACTCACTTGCCGTAGAACGCGACACTGTTACAGATGCTCTTGAGATAACCGGAGCTACCGAATCCGGCGTTGTAATGTCGCTTCGTCACAAAAGTTTGCCGATCGAAGGTGTCCAGTTTCATCCTGAATCAGTGTTAACCGAACATGGACACTTAATGTTGGCTAACTGGTTGGTGCAGTGCGGAGATGCAAGTGCGCTCGCTAAGTCGGTTGGACTCTCGCCAGTTGTTGGACGTAACTCTTAAATTACGGCGCTTTATTAATTGTAATAGTTACTGGTTTACCAATTGTTTGTGTTGTACCTGGATCCGGTGCTTGTCTAATTACTACACCAATACCTTGTGCCGCATCGTAATCGTTGAATTCACGAACTAAGAATCCCGCTTGAATTAACAAAGTTTTAGCCTGAATTGCTTCAACCCCAATTAGGTTTGGAACTTCTACTTCACCACTTGCGATTGTTAAAACAACACCAGAACCAGCTGTAATTTTTGAACCAGGTTCAGGCGTAACGCTAAGAACAGTTCCTTGCGGTTCATCTGAAGGAGCTGCTTCGGTCTTTGAAATAACCAAGCCTGCGGCCGCTAACAATGTACGCGCATCAATTAAAGACATGCCAACTAGATCATCAGGAACGATCGCATCTCCCGGACCATCAGAGATAGTCAAAGTCACGGCCGATCCTTTTGTCGCTTGGGTTGTAGCAAGTGGGATTTGGCTAGCAACACGGTCTTTAGGAATTCTCGGATCATGAGCACGCTGCACAGTGACTGTGTATTCGGTTAACAGTGCTCGTGCTTCAATTTCAGTCAAACCAACCACGTTGGGGATCTCATTTCCAAGCGAAGGAGTGGAACTTCCATTTAGCGAAAGTCCAAGTACTGCGGCAATACCCGCGGCCATAACTACCAAACCAGTAAGAATTATGGTTCGACGCGATGCAAGAGGTGCCCGGGCAACTTTTGTAGAAATATTTTGTCCCGCTCGAATTTTGTTGATGTCTTGCAACATCGCGTTTGCAGATATGTAGCGATCTTCTGGTTTCTTTGCGAGTGCAACCGCTAACAAAACTTCGACACTTTCAGGAAGATCCGGTTGAACTTGTCGCGCAGGGATTAGTGAACCTGAAACATGTTGGTATGCAATAGAAACTGGAGTTTCGCCGCTATATGGTGGTCGGCCAGTAAGTAATTCATATAACAAACAGCCCGCTGAATAAATATCGGTAGGGGTATCTGCGATCTCACCCAGGGCTTGTTCAGGCGAAAGATATTGCGCAGTACCAACCACATTCCAAGTGTTAGTTAGCGTCGCGCCGAGATCATCCATGGCGCGAGCAATTCCAAAGTCCATAACCTTCACATCACCTTTATCGGTGATCATGATGTTGGCAGGTTTTATGTCGCGGTGCACAATTCCGCGTTGGTGTGAATAATCAAGTGCTTCCAAAATTCCAGCGCCAATTTCCAGTGCGCGATCAAGTGGCAACCTTTCGCCACCGTGAATTAACTCGCGCAATGTATGGCCAGAAACTAATTCCATAACAATGTACGGAGCGGGCTCTTCGCCAGAGTCATAGACCGCAACAATGCCGGGGTGGTTTAAGCCAGCCGCAGCCTTGGCTTCCTTTCTGAAGCGCGAAACGAATGTGGGATCTTTAGCTAGATCGCTACGCAAGATTTTTACAGCGACCTCGCGAGATAAACGTTGATCCTGCGCAATGTAAACATCAGCCATTCCGCCGGTGCCAATCATTTCGCCAAGTTGGTAGCGGGCGCCCAAAATTTTATTCATCATGCTTTGGCCGCCCCTAACTTTTCAATTTCAGATGTACTTGATTCGACCAAGTCAGCGATAATGATGGTTACGTTATCGGGTGCGCCATTGACATAGGTAGCATCAACTAATGCATCAACGGCTTCTGCAGCGCCTTTACCCTTTATCAAAGATTTAATTTCCTTATCGGTTAGGACTCCCGTGAGTCCGTCGCTACATACTAAGTAGCGATCCTTAATTTTTCCTTCGAAAACAAGCAGCGCTGGTTCGAGATTTCCCTCGCCCATCAGCGCTTGGGTGAGCATAGATCTCTGTGGGTGATCTTGTGCTTCAGATTCAGAAATGATTCCTTTATTAAGCAATTCCTGTAAGACAGTGTGGTCGGCGCTGAGTTGTTCTAGATTTCCGCCCCGCAAGCGATACGCCCGCGAATCTCCGATATGCAGCAGCGAAATCTCTGTTCCTGAAATAAAGAGAGAAGTAAGAGTTGTTCCCATGCCCGAAAGTTGCGGTTCATCCTGCGCAACCAGATGAATTTGAGCATCAATAGTGTGAAGTGAATTTAAGAATAAGTCACTTGCCGAATCAATATCTATATCCGCATTGGTAAAAGTTGGTGCAATTTCTGCCAAGGTATTTATTGCAACCGAGGATGCAACTTCACCACCAGCATGACCGCCCATACCGTCAGCCACCGCAATTAATTGTGAACCGCTTAGCGCCGAATCTTCATTTCCATTTCGCACTAAACCGACAGCCGAACGAGCCGCGCATTGGAAGTACAGCTGGCTCATGCCGCTTAGCCTAATGGTGTTAATCTCGAACTATGAAGATCTACGCTCACCGCGGGGCATCTCACGACTTTCCAGAGATGACGGCGCTGGCCTATGAAAGCGCCGTGAAGCAAGGTGCCGATGGATTCGAGTGCGATCTGCGACTTACCAAAGATGGCGTTGCGATTTTGTGGCACGACGCGGATTTAAAGCGCAGAGCAGATAGTGACGCAGTTGTTGCAGAAACAAAGTTCAAAAAACTTAAGAAGATTTATCCGCAGATTCTTACTTTTGACGAATTTTTAGATTTTGGAATTGCTGAAAAGAAATCCTTATTGCTAGAAACAAAACATCCAGTTCCCTCCCGCACCGAAATTGAAGAAGTAATTGTTAAAAAATTAAAAGACGAAGATTCACGTATCAAGAAGGCGGGAATTGAAATAAATGTAATGTCATTTTCTTGGTTTGCAATTGAAAAGGTCAAAGCTTTAAATGCCGAGTTACCAACTACATTTTTACTGCATGATTACACACCTTGGTTCACAGCTCGATATTCCTCAGCACAATCAATTGGTCCTGGGATTAATCTGCTTCGCAAGAATCCAGCGTTGGCAAAGCGAATAAAGAGCACTGGCCGAAAACTAAATGTATGGACAGTCGATGAGGCCGCAGATATAACGCTTTGCCACCACTTAGGTGTCGATAATTTGATTACTAATCGTCCCGGTTATGCGCGCCAAGTGCTGCGAAATATTTAAGCACGGGATTAATTAGGGAACGCCGCCCACTTTTAAGCGGGTATCCTTAACCAGTGAGCGCAGCAGAAAGCCAGACATTTGCCTATTTAGGGCCAGTAGGAACTTTTACTGAGGCTGCCCTAAAGAAAATTACCTGCGATTCTGATGTGCTAATTCCTTTTGCAAATGTGACCGCTGCGCTAAATGCGGTGCGCCAAGGCGATGCCCAATTTGCGCTCGTCCCAATCGAAAATTCTGTTGAAGGCGTTGTCGCGCGCACTCTTGATGAACTTGCAACAGGTGATCCGCTAACAATTGCCGGTGAGGTTACTTTGCCAGTCACCTTTGCATTGATGGCTAAACCTGGATTAACCAAAGTATTACGAATTGGTACACACCCGCATGCAGAGTCGCAATGCCGCGCCTATATTGCTAAAAATTATCCGCAAGCAGAAATCGTTCCGACTAGTTCTACATCCGCCGCAGCCGAACTAGTTAGCAAAGGCGAGCTCGATGCGGCGATTGCTTCAAGTGTTGCAGCAAGCCACTTTGGCCTAGAGATACTTGCAGAAAACATTGGAGATAACGCGGGCGCCGTAACGCGCTTTATTTGTGCGCAGAAACCAGGTTGGATTCCCGAGCCAACAGGAAATGACCGCACTTCCATGGCGATCTTTATTGATATCGATCACGCTGGTGCGCTACTTGAAATCTTGCAGGTATTTGCAAAACGCCAAGTTAACCTGACATTTATTCAAAGTCGCCCCACTGGACGCGAATTAGGTCACTACCATTTCATTATTGATGTCGAAGGACATATCAACGATCCAGCCGTTGGTGGAAGCGTCGAAGAGCTGCGGGAAATATGCGATGACATCAGATTCTTAGGTTCTTACCCACGAGAGGCGCACTGACAATGATTGATATTAAATTCTTGCGCGACAATCCGGATGCAGTCCGTGCATCTCAAAAAGGTCGCGGCGAAGATGTAGGGATCGTGGATCGCATAATCGCAGCAGATGAAATTCGTCGTGCTGCACTCTCTGAATTCGAAACTCTGCGCGCAGAACAGAATGCTTTATCTAAATCTGTTGGAGCTGCAAAAGGCGATGAAAAAGCAGCACTTCTTGAAAATGCAAAATCATTAGCTGAAAAGGTCAAAGCGGCAGATTCCAGGCGCGCCGAAATAGAAGCCGAAACCAGCGCCTTGGTTATGCAGCTTTCTAATCTTTTAGATCCAGAAGCGCCAATTGGCGGAGAGGCCGATTTTGTAACTATTGAACATGTGGGAACACCACGCGATTTCGCAAAAGATGGTTTTGAGGCAAAAGATCACGTCGAACTCGGCAAGTTATTAGGTGCAATTGATACCGAACGCGGTGCAAAGGTTTCGGGATCACGTTCTTACTATTTAACTGGCGTAGGCGCTATGTTGGAATTTGCACTCGTTAACTATGCAATCCAAAGTGCGCTTAAGGCTGGATTCACACCGGTTATTCCTCCAGTGCTGGTTAAACCGGCAGCTATGGAAGGAACAGGATTTCTTGGACAGGCCGCAGAAAATGTTTACCATCTTGAGAAAGATGATTATTACTTAGTTGGAACAAGTGAAGTTCCCCTTGCGGCGTATCACATGGATGAAGTCCTACCAGCGGAGAAATTGCCGATGCGTTATGCCGGATATTCATCTTGCTTCCGTCGTGAGGCAGGTACTTACGGAAAAGATACTCGCGGAATCATTCGTGTTCACCAATTCGATAAAGTTGAAATGTTCTCTTTCTGTAAACCAGAAGAAGCCAAAGCAGAACACGCTCGTTTATTGCAATGGGAAAAAGACTTCCTAAATGCAATGGAGATTCCATTCCGTGTAATTGATGTGGCATCCGGAGATTTAGGTTCAAGTGCGACTCGCAAATTCGATATCGAAGCGTGGATTCCAACACAGAACGCATATCGCGAAGTTACAAGCACTTCTAATTGCACCGAGTTCCAAGCTCGCCGTCTAAATATTCGCTACAAAGATGCCGACGGTACTAAGACAGTTGCCACACTCAATGGCACTTTAGTTGCGATTCCGCGCATGATTGTTGCGATTTTGGAGAATCACCAGAATGCCGATGGAACAGTAAATGTACCTACAGCGTTGCAACCATTCTTGGGTACAAAAAGATTTGAGCTTTTGTGAGTGATCGCCGCCCCAAGTTAATTGCAACAGATCTAGACGGCACGATAGTTCCACACGACGAAGGAATTTCACATCGCACAATTGCCGCATTTACAAAAGCACGTGATTTAGGTGTAGAAATCTTTTTTGTAACCGGACGGCCACCGCGATGGATGGGTGATGTGCGCGAAGCTTTTGATTTCGGAACAGCAATCTGTTGTAACGGTGGGCTTTTATACGACATGCATAATGACAAAGTTTTAGAAGAGTGGATGATTTCTCCAACTCAATTACAAAGTGCCGTGGACGTTCTTCGCAAGACAATTCCAAACGTTTCATTTGCTGTCGAATCAAATGATCATTTTCATCGCGAAAAGGCATACATCCCACGATGGGATATCGGCTTGGATAATGTTGGAGTCGACACGATTGATTCTGTAACCAATAGACCAGCGCTAAAATTGTTGGCGCGTTTATCGCAACAAGAAATATCCGCCGATGAAATGTTGGCTTTAGCAACTCCTGCTTTGCAAGGAATCGTAAATGTCACGCATTCGGCAACCAATGATTCACTTCTTGAAATTTCAGCCCTTGGAGTTTCTAAAGGTGAAACGCTTGCAAAGATGGCGGCGCGAATTGGAATTGAAGCGCAAGATTGTGTTTCATTCGGTGATAACCCAAATGATTTTTCGATGTTGCAATGGTGCGGACGCTCATACGCGATGATCGATGGTCATCACGCCGGGCCAGCAAAT
This sequence comes from Actinomycetota bacterium, assembly GCA_947457445.1. Classification (GTDB taxonomy): domain Bacteria; phylum Actinomycetota; class Actinomycetes; order Nanopelagicales; family Nanopelagicaceae; genus Planktophila. The sequence continues at coordinate 11,566 of CANGVO010000010.1, forward strand.
GCGAAAGATGTTGCACCACCTCACAATCAAGATGGTGTGGCGATCATTATTGAAAAGCTCCTCGAACTTCCGCAGTAAATAGCGCCGATTTTTAATGGCCGAGATCTTCGGGTAATCTCTCCCACGGAGGGCTCGCATAGCGGCCGAGTGCACCGGTCTTGAAAACCGGCAAACGAAAGTTTCGTGGGTTCAAATCCCACGCCCTCCGCCATTTTTATTGAAGTTGTGGCTGACTTCATAGCCTCTTCGCGGGCTTACGCCTAGCCACTTTTGACTTAGAAGCGCACACTTCTCCTTAGTGAACAACAATCCTGCAAAGGGCATAAAGGGGTAGAAATGTCGGGAGTTTTTTCTCCAACGCGCGCCAAGATTAAAGAGCGCACGCTACGCACGGACAAATGGTGGTTGCAACCTGCAATTACTTTCGGAGTTTTATTTAGCTTCGTTATCTATGCAACGTTTCGTGCTTTTGAAGGTGCGAATTATTACAAAGACCATTTAATTTCACCTTTCTATTCGCCATGCCTTTCTGAAGCTTGTGTTCCAGAAGCAACAATTTTTGGTTGGACTCCAGTAAGTGCAGAAATATTTAACTTCGCACTTTCACCAGCACTAATCATTTTGATCTTCCCGCTCGGCTTCCGAATGACTTGTTATTACTACCGCAAGGCTTACTACCGTGCGTTCTGGTTATCACCACCAGCATGCGCCGTTGCTGAACCACACGAGAAATACACTGGCGAAACACGCGCCCCACTTATTTTGCAGAATGCGCACCGCTGGTTCTTCTACGCAGGTCTGGTATTTAACGTATTCCTAACTTATGACGCGATTCTTTCTTTTAAGAACATAGAAGGACAATGGGGACACATGAGCGTTGGCTCACTTGTCTTAGTTGTTAGCTCTACTCTTCTTTGGTTCTATTCATTGTCTTGCCACACTTGCCGCCATACAGTTGGTGGACGATTGAAGCACTTCTCTAAACATCCAATTCGCTACAAGTTGTGGACATGGGTTTCAGTTCTTAATCATTCACACCAACAATTTGCTTGGTACTCACTTGCCGGGGTGGCTTTTGCCGATATTTACGTTCGCCAAGTTGCAACTGGCGCCTGGACCAATTTCTACTTCTTCTAAAGGATGCCAATAGATATGACAACTGATAAATCAGCGCTAGAGCGTCACAAGTACGACGTACTGGTAATTGGTGCAGGTGGCGCAGGATTGCGTGCTGCCGTAGAAGCTCGCGAATCAGGCTTACGTGTTGCAATTATTTGTAAATCTTTATTCGGCAAAGCTCACACAGTTATGGCTGAAGGTGGCGCTGCAGCATCAATGGGTAACGCTAATTCAAACGATAATTGGCAAGTCCACTTCCGAGACACAATGCGCGGTGGAAAATTCCTTAACCATTTCCGCATGGCAGAACTTCACGCCAAAGAATCACCAGATCGCATTTGGGAATTAGAAATGTGGGGTGCGCTCTTTGATCGCACTAAAGAAGGAAAAATCAGCCAACGTAACTTCGGTGGCCACGAATATCCACGTCTTGCACATGTTGGAGATCGCACAGGGCTAGAACTGATTCGCACAATGCAACAAAAAATTGTTGCATTGCAACAAGCAGATAAGCGCGAACATGGTGATTACGAATCACACATTAAAGTTTTCGCAGAACTTACAATTACCGAAATTTTGAAAGAAAACGGCAAGATCGCCGGTGCGTATGGTTATTGGCGCGAATCAGGTTCAGAAGTTCTATTTGAAGCGCCTGCAGTAATCATTGCAACAGGCGGCGTTGGCAAGACATTTAAAATTACATCCAACTCTTGGGAAGGTACTGGCGACGGCCACGCACTTGCCCTTAAAGCAGGCGCAAACTTGGTCGACATGGAGTTCTTGCAATTCCACCCAACCGGAATGGTTTGGCCACCGTCTGTTCGTGGAATTTTAGTTACTGAATCTGTGCGCGGTGAAGGTGGAATTCTCACCAACACAAATGGTGAGCGCTTCATGTTTAAGTACATTCCGGATGTATTTAAAGATAAGTATGCAGATAATGAAGCAGAGGCTGACCGTTGGTATGAAGATCAAGATAACAACCGTCGCCCACCAGAACTTTTGCCGCGCGATGAAGTCGCCCGCGCGATTAACTCTGAAGTTAAGGCTGGTCGCGGCACTGAACATGGTGGCGTATTCCTTGATGTTTCAAAGCGTTTATCAGCTGAAATCATTAAAAAGCGCCTGCCATCCATGTGGCATCAGTTCTATGAATTAGCTGGCGTTGACATTACAAAGGAGCCAATGGAAGTTGGCCCAACATGTCACTACGTGATGGGCGGCGTAGAAGTTGAGCCAGATACTGCAGCGGCAGTCGGTGTTCCAGGGTTGTACGCAGCTGGCGAAGTTGCTGGTGGAATGCACGGATCCAACCGACTTGGCGGCAACTCACTTTCAGATCTCTTGGTATTCGGCCGTCGTGCCGGAATGGGCGCAGCTGCTTACGTTAAGCAAACAACTGCAACACCAGTAACTGATGCAACTATTGCAGCGGCTGCAGCAAGAATCGAAGCGCCGTTTGCACGTAGTGGTGGCGAAAATTCTTACTCACTTCACGCAGAACTGCAGGAAGTTACTCATAACTTGGTCGGCATTATCCGTACGGGTACAGAACTTAAGGATGCGATCGAAAAAATCGCCGATATCCGAAAGCGCAGCGCAAATGTTGCAGTATCGGGTGGCCGTAAATTCAATCCTGGTTTCCACTTAGCATTCGACTTAGACAACATGTTGTTGGTAGCCGAAAGCACAGCAAAATCTGCGATCGGTCGTGAAGAATCTCGTGGAGGTCACACACGTGATGATTTCCCAGGAATGAATTCTGATTGGCGCCAGTTCAACCACATTTCTTCATTCGATGGCAATCAAGTAAATGTACGCAAGCAAGCGTTGCCATTTATGCCTAAAGAACTATTTGATCTCTTCGAAGTTGAGGAGTTAAAGAAATATATGACACCGGATGAAGTTGCGAAAGGCGGATCCAACTAATGGCGCGCAAAATTAATCTTCGCATCTGGCGAGGAGATGCAACTGACGGTGGTCTACAAGATGTTCAGGTGGAAGCCAATGAAGGCGAAGTCGTCCTTGATGTAATTCACCGCGTACAAGCTACCCAAATGGGCGATCTAGCAGTTCGTTGGAACTGTAAAGCCGGCAAGTGCGGATCTTGTTCAATGGAAATCAACGGTAAGCCAAGACTTGCATGTATGACACAAGTTGCTGCTTACGGTGAAGATGAAACTATTACTGTCACACCACTTCGCGCATTCCCAGTGATTAAAGATCTCGTTACTGATGTCTCTTTTAATTACAAGAAGGCGATGGAAATCCCTGCTTACGAACCACCTAAAGATCTCAAGCCAGGTGAAGCGCGCATGGAACAAGTGGACGTTGAGCGTTCGCAAGAATTCCGTAAATGCATCGAATGTTTCTTATGTCAGAACACATGTCACGTAATCCGCGATCATGAAGAGAATAAGAAATCATTCGCTGGACCACGATTCTTTATTCGTATTGCAGAACTTGATATGCACCCACTTGATATCTTGAAAAACCGCAAACGCACTGCGCAAGAAGAGCACGGGCTCGGAATGTGTAACATCACCAAGTGCTGTACTGAAGTTTGCCCAGAACACATCAAGATCACCGATAACGCAATCATTCCGATGAAAGAACGCGTCGTAGATATTAAGTACGATCCAGCTCGCATGTTTGCCGGACTACTCAAGCGAGAGAAGCGCAGCTAAACCATGAAGTCACTGCTACTCGTCGCCATTGGCGGCGTAGCAGGAACCTTGGTCCGTTTTGGACTCTCAGTTGCGATTCCAAATGATCGCAGCGGAACTCTTGCCGCAAATCTTGTTGGAGTTGCTTTCGCGAGTGCCTTATTGGTTTTAATGGAACGTCGTGGCGTTACTGAACTTCGCCATCTTCTATTGCCTGGCTTCTGCGCTGGTATGACCACCTTTTCAGCGGTAACGGTTCAGGTTGTGGAACCAATCTCTGGCGGCCCGCTCTTCTTGGCGGAGAATGTTTTCCTAAGTTTATTGATCGTTCTGATTGTTTTGCCGCTTAGCCGCAGGTTGATTCCGGTGCGTAAATGAATACTTTTTATGTAATTTTAGGTGCGGCCATTGGTGCACCCGCACGCTTTGCCATTGATCAATACATAAAGAAATTTACCGATAAGCCATACGGAATATTTCTTGTAAATGTTCTTGGCTCCTTCATTATTGGACTGACTTTTACCAAAAATGAAAAAATATACGATCTAGTCGCTGTTGGCTTTGCTGGTGCATTTACTACCTGGTCAACATTTATGCTCGACATATATCTAGGGTTCGAATTAAAACGGTACCGCGAAATAACCATAAACCTAGTTTTATCACTGGGATTTGGTTTGCTCGCCGCCTACCTTGGTTTACAAATAGCTAGTTAATTAACTTAGCTAAGAATTGAAGCCATCCAGGCTTCAATTGCATCTGGGTGGCGTGGAATGTATTCACTCA
>CANGVO010000011.1 GCA_947457445.1 Actinomycetota bacterium
AATAGTTGAACCAGTTTGCTCTTCGATAATTTCATCCGTATCTGTAAATGAACTACCTAAACTGCGCGCAAGTTGTTTTCCAATAGTGCTTTTTCCTGCACCAGGTGGGCCTATTAGAACTATTGATTTAGTCATTTTCGACTACTTAAAACGGAGATTTGCCATGTAAGACTCGTAGTTACGTCGAGTTTCAGAAACGCTATCGCCGCCGAATTTTTCAAGCACGGCTTCTGCAAGAACTAGCGCCGCCATCGCCTCCGCGACGACTCCCGCTGCAGGAACTGCACAAACGTCAGAACGTTGATTGATTGCCTTTGCCGCATCACCAGTCTTTACATCAATCGTGTCTAAAGCTTTGGGGACTGTAGATATTGGCTTCATCGCAACGCTAACTCTCAAAATTTCACCGTTAGACATTCCGCCTTCCGTACCTCCGGCACGATCAGTTCGTCTTGTGATTAATCCGTTACTTCCGCGTTCAATCTCATCATGAGCAACTGAACCGCGTCGCGTTGCGGTTAAGAACCCGTCCCCAATTTCCACGCCTTTAATTGCCTGAATTCCCATCATTGCTCCGGCAAGTTTCGCGTCCAATCGACGATCCCAATGAACATGCGAACCAAGTCCGGGAGGAAGGTTGTATGCAAGTACTTCACACACTCCGCCTAAAGTATCTCCATCGGAATGTGCCGCTTCAATTTCCGCAATCATTAACGCACTAGTTGTTGGATCTGAACATCGGACTGGGTCCGCGTCGATTCGTTCCATATCGTTCTGCGCCGGTAATTCCGTGCCTTCAGGAATGCGAACCTTGCCGATAGAAACAACATGGCTAAGGATTATGATACCTACGCTTTGTTCAAGAAATGCGCGTGCTACTGCACCTAAAGCAACTCGTGACGCAGTTTCGCGAGCACTTGCTCTTTCCAAAATTGGTCTTGCATCATCAAAATCATATTTCTGCATTCCTACTAAATCAGCGTGTCCAGGACGTGGTCTCGATAATGGAGCATTACGCGCCAGATCTTTAATCTCTTCATTGGGGACGGGATCTGCTGACATAACTTTTTCCCACTTTGGCCATTCTGAATTTCCAACCTGGATTGCGATTGGTCCACCCTGAGTGAGTCCTAAACGTATTCCTCCCAGAATCGTAATTTTGTCAGCCTCAAAGTTCTGACGAGCGCCTCGACCAAAACCGAGTCGTCTGCGCGCTAAGTGAAAATCGATATCTTTTGAGGTTAGAGAAACGCTCGCAGGAATTCCTTCGATAATCGCCGAAAGAGCTTGTCCATGAGATTCACCTGCAGTTAGCCAACGCATTGGCATATTGTCGCAGATCCCAGCGTTATCTTGCGCACCAAATTACCGCGCCGCATAGCGCGGGCGCTAACGCTACAGAGCCAGCGAAAGATCGCGATCTAACTAAATAATAAGCCAAAGATAATGCGGAAAGCAGTGTAAAAGCCTGCATGAAACTGGATAAAGCCAACCAAGAAAACGGAACAAAGAACAGGGATAAGACAATAAGAAGTTTAATATCTCCGGCCCCGATTCCCAAACTAAGAAGAAGCGGAATAAAGGCCAAAACAGTTAAGAATGAGAACGGATTTATCTGTTCACCAGAAATGGCGCTTAGCGCAGCGAAGACAGCAGCACAGGCGAGAATCGTTCGATTAGTGATTCGGTGGTGGCGTAAATCCACAGCAGAAATATAAACCGAAAATAGAACAAGGGACACGAACATTTCTAAAGTCTAGAACTCTTGAAATGTAAAAGATTTAGACCTGTGGATTAAATAAGCGCGTTATTTAGCGCCAACCGCAATTCTTGATCTATAAAATTCTGACCTATCGGAGCAACTAAATTTAATTGATCGATACCTTGGTATAGCAATAACTCGAGCCCGCTTACTATTTTTCCACCGGCATCGCTCCATCTTCTAGCCAAGAGCGTGGGCCAAGGTTTGTACAAGACATCAAAAAGAACTCCGCTTACCTGAGCCGGCAAATTCTCCGCGACAAGATCGGCAGCACCCGAAGGAGTAGTATTGACTATTAGGTCATAACTACTTAGATCAATTTGATCGTTCCAATCTAAGAAACTGCATTCGATGCGAGTGAAACACGCGGCGATGGCTGGACTTCGCCGCACGCTTCTGCGCATCACATCAACAGATGTTGCAAAATCATCTAAAGCTCCGGCTACAGCGCGAGCGGTTCCTCCAGCACCAAGAATCAGAACTTTACTAAAATGGTCATAACCAGCGTTAGCCAAAGCTTTACGGAAGCCAGATCCATCGGTACTTGTAGCCGACCAAAGACCATTGTTCTTTACCAAGGTATTCAACGATTGTATTCGTTGACCTAAGGCATCTATTTGCATCGGAATCTGCAATTCCAACGCCTCCTCTTTTAGAGGCATTGTCAGTGAGAGATAATCAAAGCGTTCACCCTCTTCTTTGATAAAGCGATCTAGTTCCCCGCTTTTTACTTCTATCGCTGAGTACTCTCCATCAATACCTAGGAGTTTGAAGGCGGTCTTATGTAATAACGGTGAAAGTGAATGCTCTATTGGATAACCAAGCACAGCACCTCTTAGCGATTTAGAACTCATTTCGAACTCCCAAAGAGACCTGCACTTAAATTCTTTTTATATTCTATCTTCCAAGCCGAAAACTGGTCGTTGGATGCAGTGAAGCGAGTATCGCCGGGTGCGACTGTTATGAAATAAATCCAATCGCCAACTGCTGGATTGGCAGCGGCGAACAGTGCATCAAAGCCAGGATTGCCAATTGGACCCGGTGGTAGGCCGTATTTTCGATAGGTGTTGTAATCAGATCTAAGTAGGGTCGATTGAGTGCTTAGGAAAATCTTTCCTCTTGCCTTCTTCACGTAATGAACTGTTGAATCCATTTGCAGTGGCATTCCTTTTTCCAAGCGGTTTCGGATAACCCGAGATATCTTGGTGAAATCTTGGGTATTTCCTTCAGCTTGGATTATTGATGCCATGATCAACAAATCCTGCGAGCTGTATTTCCCAGATTGACCAGTTATTCCACTCTTGGACAATTCACTCTCTGCACGGGTAACCATACTTAGAAGCGCCTCTTTTGCGGTTGTTCCTTTAGCGAAGGAATACTGGGCAGGAAAGAGCAAACCTTCCAATTCTTTAAAACCATTTGGAAGTGCGATTTCTCTAACAGCCTTGGAAATATCTGCTTGCAGAAAACCAGATTCGTTCATTAACTTAAAAACTTCCGAGTTCCAAGCTCCTTCTACAATGCTAATTAAGCCGGCAATCCTTTTTGGATCTAAGAGTTGATCCAGAGCCTGCTCGGCGCAAATCTCTTTATTTAGAATATGCGCACCTGGGGCAATCATTGAAGAGCTTTTATCTGAAACTGCTAATCGAAAGAATGAAGAACTAGATTTCACTACACCGGCATCAAATAGTTTTAGGGCGATGTCAGAACCAGTCTCTCCTTTAGCGATTTCGACTGACACCTCATCGATTGCCTTAGAATCGCATGGAAAATCAGGAGCAGAGCGCACGTCGGATCTAAACTGATGCAATCCCCCTGTGAAGACGAAAACCACTGTTAAGGCTGCTACAACTCTTAATAAAGCCGCCTTATTTACGTTCATTGGCTAATCCTTGTTCCAGAATTGCAACCGCTGCAGCAGAATCAATTATTGAACGCGCATCCTTTGCGTTTATGCCAGATTCACGTAGTTGCTTGGTCGCCGAAACAGTAGAAAGACGTTCGTCAACTAAAATAACTGGTATATCAAAGCTTGAAGTCAACATTTGGGTGAATGCCAGAACTTTCGAGACTGCGGCACCCTCTTCACCGCTTAGTAATATAGGTTGACCAACATAGAATTTAACTGGTTCATACTCATCAACAAACTCTGCGATAAACCTCTTAAGAGATGGGTCTTTGCTTTGAAGAGTTGCTAAAGGTGTAGCCAGAATTCCATCTGGATCGCAGACCGCAACACCGATTCGAACATCGCCATAATCAAAAGCAATTCTTCGGCCGATGCGTGACATTAATTTCCTGAGAGGGCGCGTTCTATCGCTCTGAGAGCCGCATCGATTTCACCGATTGCAGTGCCTCCACCTTGTGCGAAGTCATCTTTCCCGCCGCCGCCTCCACCTAAAACTGTTGAACCAATTTTTACTAGCGCACCCGCTTTATAACCCTTGGCTCGCGCAGCATCGCTAACAGCAACAACTAAAACTGGTTTTGCATCGCAGATGCTTACTAAACCTACAATTGAGTCCGCGCTTCGATTACGTAAATCCAGTGCAATTTTGCGCAAGTCATCCACCGCAATACCGTCAGCAATCTTGGTAAGGATGACGGATGTTCCATTGACGTTTTTCGCCTTAGCCGCAACTGAAGAAAGATCTGACATTGCAGAAGCCGAGCGCACAGCTGCTAACTCTTTCTCTATCTCCTTCATCTTGGAGAGAAGATCAGAAATTCTCTCAGGAAGCTCTTCAGCACGAGCTCCCTTGATTAAACTAGTCAGAGAATTGAGAAGCATATGTTCGCGCGCAAGGAAACGATATGCATCAATGCCAACCACGGCTTCTACACGTCGCACACCAGCACCGATTGAAGATTCACTTAACAACTTAATAACGCCGAGTTGACCGGAGCGTGCGACGTGCGTTCCACCGCAAAGTTCACGCGCCCAGTCTCCAACACTGACTACGCGCACACGATCCCCGTACTTCTCACCAAACAAAGCCATCGCACCTAACTTCTTGGCTTCGTCTTGAGACATAACTTCAGCGGTGACTTCGAGATTATCGAGCAAAAGTGTGTTTACGCGAGATTCAACTTCATCTAGCACGCCCTCAGAGAGCGCACCAGTAGCAGGAAAATCAAAACGGAAGCGTCCTGGCGAATTCTCAGATCCTGCCTGTGTTGCTGTTTCACCAAGCACTTCGCGGAAAGCTTTGTGAACCATGTGAGTTGCGGTATGGGCACGTGAAATAGCATCGCGACGTTCTTGATTTATTTGTGAAAGGGCTGCATCACCAACCGCCGCTGATCCTGAGATTACGCGACCTCGATGTACCGATAAACCCGTTACTGGAGTTTGCACATCATCAATCTCAATCACTGCTCCATTAGCCAACGTAATTAATCCACCGTCAGCTAACTGTCCGCCGCCTTCGGCGTAGAAAGGTGTTCGATCTAAAACAATCTCAACATCATCACCTGCTTGAGCGCTTTTTACGCTAATTCCATCGAGAAGAATTCCATTTACTTTAGATTCTGCAGACACATTGGCATAACCGACGAACTCAGTTGCACCATGAGAATCAGCGATCTTCTTATATTCCGTCAAATCTGTGTGGCCACTCTTCTTGGCTTTCGCATCAGCCTTCGCGCGGTCGCGTTGTTCTTTCATTAATCGAGTGAAGCCTGCTTCGTCAACCTCTAACCCTTGCTCGCGAGCCATTTCTAAAGTTAAATCAAATGGGAATCCGTATGTATCATGCAATTTAAATACATCTTCTCCCGGGAGTACATTTACTTTCTTATTCTTAAGTTCGGAAGAAGCAAGATCAAAAATTTGTGTACCGCTTTTAAGAGTTTGCAAGAAGGACTCTTCTTCTGAAACCGAGACCGCCAATATTCGTTTTTTGTCAGAGATTAGTTCTGGATATTGCGGACCCATCGCTCCAATTGCAGCGAGAGTTAGCTCCGACATAATTGGATCGTTAGTTCCAAGTAAGCGCATATTGCGGATCGTTCTACGCATCATTCTGCGCAGTACGTAGCCACGTCCTTCATTTCCTGGCGTTACGCCATCACCGATTAGCATGGCCGAGGTTCGAGCGTGGTCTGCAATTACACGAAGTGAAACATCGGTCTTTTCATTTTTTCCATATTTAACGCCAGTTAGATCCATTGCCTTGGATAGAATCTGCATGGTCGTATCAATTTCGTAGATGTTTTCTACTCCTTGCAGCAGCGCCGCAGTGCGTTCGAGGCCGAGTCCAGTATCAATACTCTTTGCCGGTAATTCTCCGAGAATTGGGTAGCCATCTTTTCCACCACCAGCGCCACGTTCATTCTGCATGAACACTAAATTCCAAATTTCAAGATATCTATTCTCATCTGCGATTGGTCCACCATCGCGACCGTATGCAGGTCCGCGATCAAAATAAATCTCAGAACATGGTCCACACGGTCCAGGAACACCCATCGACCAGAAGTTATCCGCCATATCTCGGCGTTGAATTCGTTCTTTAGGAATTCCTATTTTCTTATGCCAAATATCAGCAGCTTCATCATCTGTTAAGTAAACGGTTACCCACAACTTGTCTTCAGGAAAACCATATCCGCCATCTGCAATCGGACGAGTTAACAAATCCCACGCAAGAGCAATTGCTCCCTCTTTAAAGTAATCTCCAAATGAGAAATTGCCACACATTTGGAAGAAAGATGCGTGACGAGTTGTTTTTCCGACTTCGTCGATATCTAGCGTTCGAACACATTTTTGAACCGATGTTGCACGCTTATACGGCGGCGTAACTTCACCCAGGAAATAAGGTTTGAATGGAACCATTCCGGCGTTGACTAAGAGAAGATTTGGATCATCTGCAATAAGAGATGCGGATGGGACAACTGTGTGGGTTAAACCCTCGCGGTTATCACTTTCGAAGAAGCGCAGCCAGCGCGAACGGATCTCGGCGGATTCCACTGTTTAAGGTCACTCCGCCTTCTTCTTCTTTTTCGAACGCGCTTTGCTCAAATTCGCAGCGCTTATCAGCGCTCCCGCAACTTTCACTGCGGGGCCACTTTTATCCATAAAACCTGTTGTTGCATCAGCAACTTTCGTCGTTACATCTTCCACGTTCTTTGTAATCCTGGCGAAACTTTCCAGCGGGCTATTTACTAGTTCCACGGTACGAGTGGATTCGTGAATTAATGGTGCGGCTTCATCCGTAAGTGATTTCAAAGAGACGCGGGCTTCGTCAATTAAACGACCAATACGAATGACGGCATAAGAAATGGCGATGGCAATAACCAAAAGTGAGCAAGCGGCAATAATCGTTGCAACTCCACCTGGTCCAGTAACCATTTCGTTCACCCTTCTAATTGGATCTAAGAAAACCTTGAAAAACTCAACTTCTAGTGAAGCCTACCTGAGATGGCTCTTAGCCCTTGCTTTCGACTTTCGCTGCCCCATCAATTCCACTCTCTTTGCGCTGTGCCGGAGTGATAGGAGTAGGAGCCCCCGTGAGAGGATCTCCCCCGCTGGCGGTCTTTGGAAAAGCAATTACTTCACGAATCGAGTCGCTGCCGGTAAGTAATGCACATACGCGATCAAGTCCCAATGCAATTCCGCCGTGAGGTGGAGGTCCGTAGTTAAATGCTTCAAGTAAGAATCCAAACTTGCTTGCCGCCTCTTCATCGCTTAAGCCAATTACAGTGAACACATCTTTTTGAATCTGGCGATCATGGATACGAATTGAACCACCACCGAGTTCGGTTCCGTTAAGAACAATGTCGTAGGCATAAGCCAGAGCAGAGGCAGGATCTTTTGCAAAACTTTCTGCAAACTCTGGCTTTGGTCCGGTGAATGGATGGTGAACTGCAGTCCAGCCACCATTATCGGTCGGCTCAAACATCGGAGCGTCTACAACCCAGAGAAATTCCCATGCGCCTTCGTTTATCAGATTGCAGCGTTTGCCAATTTCAAGTCGCACTGCGCCGAGCAAAGCCAGCGATGCGCTGCGTTCACCAGCTGCAAAGAAAATTGCATCTCCTGCTTTAGCGCCGGCGGCCGCCACGATTCCGCTCTGCTCTTCTTCGGAAATGTTTTTCGATACTGGACCGCCAAGAGTTCCGTCTTCGTTTACCAAAATGTATGCGAGACCTTTTGCACCGCGCGCCTTCGCCCAATCTTGCCAAGCATCTAGTTCTCGGCGTGGAGACGAAGCGCCACCAGGCATGACGACGCTTCCGACATAAGGAGCCTGGAATACTCGAAATTCGGTCTTTGCAAAGAACTTGGTCTGCTCGATTAGTTGTAGGTCGAATCGAAGATCTGGTTTATCAGAACCATAATTTTGCATCGCATCGGCATAAGTCATGTGACGAATAGGCGTTGGAATATCGTATCCAACAGCTTCTTTCCATATTTTAACGAGCAATTTTTCAGCAACCGCTAAAATATCAGCTTGATCAATAAATGACATTTCAATATCTAGCTGAGTAAATTCTGGTTGACGATCCGCGCGGAAATCCTCGTCTCGGAAACAACGGGCTATCTGGTAATACCTTTCCATCCCAGCCACCATCAAAAGTTGCTTGAACAACTGTGGAGATTGCGGCAGTGCGTACCAACTTCCAGGCTGAAGACGAACTGGAACTAGGAAGTCGCGCGCACCTTCGGGTGTGCTGCGAGTTAGGTAGGGAGTTTCAATCTCTAGGAAATCCAAATCTTCCATGACTCGTCGAATTGTTGAAGTTACTTTTGAGCGAAGTCGTAAGTTCGCGGCAGGTTTTTCGCGACGCAGATCTAGGTATCGATATTTAAGACGAACTTCTTCGGAAATCTCGGAATCATTACCGCTATCAACGGGAAACGGCAACGCCGCAGATTCGCTTAAAACTTTTATGTCATCGCCCATAATCTCGATCGCGCCAGTAGGCAGTGCAGCATTGGCATTTCCATCCGGACGAAGAACTACTTCTCCCGTAATTTGTAAACACCATTCGGCGCGCAACGATCCGGCTAGCGCTTCGTCGCGAATAACGACTTGGACCGAGCCTGTGGCATCTCTTAAATCAATAAATGCGACTCCCCCGTGATCACGACGACGTGCAACCCATCCAGCCAACGAAACAGTCTGACCCGCGTGAGATGCTCGGAGAGCACCAGCATCGTGTGTTCTTAACATGAGAGAAAATCCGCCTTAGAAAGTTAAATACCTCAGAGCGCTCCGATTAGAGCTTTCTGCAATTCGCCAATCTTAACCGAAGAAGTGAAGCCATCGCTCATGCGTTTTAGTTCAACAGTGCCCGATGCCACCTCGGAATCGCCGAGCACTATTACATATCGCGATCCGCTCTTGTCGGCTGCCTTCATAGCGCCTTTAAGAGCGCGATCACCAAAGGCGATCTCCGTGCGGATACCCGCAATACGCAACTCTGCGGCTAAAGACAATGCAACAGATTTCTGATTATCACCCAGTGGAATAATAAAAAGATCGGATGAAAATTGATTTTCAACTAAAACGCCTTCTGATTGTGCGGCAAGGAGTGCACGATCAACTCCTAAACCAAATCCGATTCCGGAGAGTGCCTGCCCTCCAAGAATTTCCATTAGCCCGTCATATCGACCACCGCCACCAATTCCAGACTGTGCGCCCAATCCTTCATGAATGAATTCAAATGTAGTGCCGGTGTAATAATCGAGTCCGCGCACCATGCGAGGATTTACAACATAAGCAATCTTTAGTTGATCGAGATAGCTCTTAACTTGCTCGAAATTTTCCGAAGATTCTTGAGATAAATAGTCAAGCAGCAGCGGTGCACCCGCCATGGCAGATTGCATTTCAGGACGCTTGTCGTCGAATAAACGAAGCGGATTAATTGCAGCCCGTGTTTTTGTCGCTTCATCCAAGTCAAGAGTGTCAATAAACTTAAGTAGATCTACGCGATGGGCAGCGCGGGATGCATTGTCGCCAAGGGAAGTAATTTCAAGGCGGTAATTACGTAAACCTAAGGACTTAAAGCCTTGATCGGCAATCGCTATTACTTCGGCATCAATAGCAGGATCATCTAAACCAATAGCTTCAATTCCAACTTGATAGAACTGTCGATATCGTCCCGCTTGAGGTCGCTCGGCTCTAAAGAATGCACCTGAATACCAAACCTTTACTGGGAGTTGACCACGATCTAAACCTTTTTCAATAACTGCGCGCATTACCCCGGCAGTTCCTTCGGGCCGCAATGTAATAGAACGACCGCCACGATCTTCAAATGTGTACATCTCTTTACTGACTACATCTGTTGATTCACCGACTCCTCGTGAGAAAAGTGCAGTATCTTCGAAAACCGGAAGTTCCATCAATTGATATCCAGCAAGTTTGGCAGGGGCAATCAAAGATTCACGTACCCATTCGAAGGCAGCCGAAATCGGTGGAGCGTATTCGCTTACTCCCTTAGGCGCTTGAATCTTTTCGTACTTCATAGACGCAATTCTTTCAGATATGGATTATTTTTTCGCTCGAATTCAATCGTGGTTTCCGGTCCGTGGCCTGGAAGGACTCGATAGCCATCATTTAACGGCAGAACTCGTGTCTTAAGAGTCTTCACCATGGATTCGTGAGAACCCGATGGCAGATCCGTCCTACCGATTGATCCAGCAAAGAGAACATCCCCGCTAATCAAAATTTCATCATTAATCGCGAACATGGTGCTGCCACGCGTATGGCCAGGAGCGTGGATGGCAGTTATCTTCATATCCAGAATTTCAATCACATCTGCGTGCCGCAAATTCTTAACTTCTTTAGGTTCAGCAAAATCCATTGCATCAAGAGTCGCGATAAATTCGGCGCCATGTGCTGACTGCGGACGGAGCAATAGATCGCGATCTTCAGAGTGAATATATGCAGATATTCCATAACCATCGGCAAGTGGCTTTACCGAGAATGTATGATCAAGATGTCCGTGAGTGATTAGAGCGGCGACTGGTTTCAATCCATGTTCGGCAACGAGAGCCTCTACTTCATGTGAAATATCTGGCATGCCAGGATCGACGATGATGCACTCTTGGCCAGGGCCGGCCGCGATTACCCAGCAATTCGTAGCGAACATAGGGGCTACGAATGAAGTAACCAACATTTCTTGACCCCTATTTCTGACGTATTTTGAGCGCGAACTTTCCCCAATAAGTAAGACAGGGTACCTTTTAACTCCGCAAGACCTCATCTGCACACTCAAACAACGAAGGCGAATTGCCGACGCGCTGAAAGGGATTAACCATGACCGAGCAAATCAATCCAGGATCTATCAACATCACACCAGCCAATGCCAGTGCAGCTTCCGCACTAATTGGAGATCCATCTAAGTTTGGTCGAGTCGCAGAAGATGGAACAGTTTATGTTCGCACTCCTGAAGGTGAAAAAGCAGTTGGCTCTTATCCTGGCAAGACTGCAGAAGAAGCGCTCCAATATTTCGTTCGTAAATTTGAAGCTTTGGCATCTGAGGTTGCACTAACCGCAGCCCGAATCACAAGCGGTGCAATGGTCCCTGATGATGCTTACGAAGCGGTTAAGAAATTACGTCAGCAAGTGCGCGAACTTAATGGTGTCGGTGATCTCGCGGCTCTTGCACTCTCTGTAGAACAGATCGAGCCACTAATCGAAGGACATCGCGAAGCTTACGAAGTTAAGAAGGCGGCAGAAGCCGCTGCTAAGGCGGCTCGCCGTGAGCAAGTTGCTGTCGAAAAGGAAAAGATTGTTGCAGAGGCAGAATCTCTCGCACTTTCTGAAAATTGGAAAGTTACGGGCGATCGCTTAAAGACACTTCTCGAAGAATGGAAATCTGCCCCACGATTAGATAAAAAGGCTGATGCCGAATTATGGAAACGATTCTCCGCTTCCCGCAACAAGTTCGATAAGCGACGTCGCACCCACTTTGCAAACCTGGAAGAGACAACATCTAAAGTTTCAGCCGCTAAGAAGGCGCTGGTTGAAGAAGCAACATCACTAGCCACATCAACTGATTGGATTGCGACAGCTCGCAAATTCAAGACGCTAATGGATCAATGGAAGGCAGCAGGTCGAGGAAAGCCGAGCGATGACGCCAAACTTTGGGCGAAGTTCAAAGCGGCTCAGGATCAATTCTTTACTGCAAAGAACGCTGATTTAGAAAAACGTGAAGTTTCTATGGTTGCTAATCTGGCAAAGCGTGAGGAATTAATCGTTCAGATCGAAGCGCTGGTGCCATTTACGGATGTTAAGGCCGCCAAAAACTCTTTCCGCGAACTTTCACGCTCATGGGAAAAGATCGGAATTACCCATCGCGACAAGCGCGCAGCGCTAGACGCGCGCGTTGCAAAAGTTGAGGAAGCAATTAAGAGCGCAGAAGCAGAAATTTGGCGCAAGACAGATCCAGCCGCAAAGGCCCGTGCTGCTGATGTTGTTAAGCAACTCTCGGATTCAATCGCCAATTACGAAAAAATTGCTGCCAAATCACAAGCCGCTGGCAATGAAAAGAAGGCCAAAGAAGCTCTTGATTCAGCTGATGCTCGCAAAGTCTGGCTAGCTGAGGCTGAAAAATCTCTCGCCGAATTTAACTAATTTCGATAGACGTCATAGACGCCTTCAACAGCCCTCACTGCAGCTAAAACCGAATCAAGATGCGTTGCATCTGCCATTTCAAAAGTAAATTTGGAGATCGCAGTGCGATCTTTTGAAGTGTTTACTGCTGCGCTGAGAATATTCACATGCTGTTCCGAAAGCGCTCTAGTTACATCGGCTAATAGTCTCGCGCGGTCTAGCGCTTCCACTTGAATATTTACTAAGAAAACACTCCCCGCACCCGCCAACCATCTGACTTTCGCGATTCGCTCTCCTTGATTTAACTGCAGATCAGCAGCGTTTATACAATCTTCACGATGCACTGAAATTCCACTGCCTTTAGTAATGAATCCAACTATTGAGTCCCCCGGCACTGGCGTGCAACAACGAGCCAGCTTAACGAGAACGTCACCGACGCCTTCCACCTCAATGGCGTTACTCGAACGTCGTACTGAGTGTGAACCTGTTGGAGCCTGTTCCATCGTCGGTTCAGGATGTGAATCCTCAACACCAAGGGAAACAACTAACTTCTCAATGATTGAAGCTGCAGAAACATGACCATCACCGACCGCGCTGTATAAAGCGGAGATATCTGGGTAACGTAAATCGTGAGCCAGTTCAAGAAGCGAATGTCCTGCAAAAATCTTTTGTAATGGCAATCCGGCCTTACGCATCTGACGCGCGATCGATTCTCGACCAGCATCTATCGCTTCTTCTCTACGCTCTTTACTGAAATATGCCTTTATTTTGGAGCGCGCACGAGGAGATTTAACAAAGTTGAGCCAATCTCGCGATGGCCCGGCGTGCTCACTTTTATTCGTAACGATTTCAACGACATCACCGTTGACCAAGCGCGAATCGAGCGGAACTAATCGACCATTTACTTTTGCTCCAGCGCAACGACTGCCAACATCTGTATGTACTGAATACGCAAAATCGACTGGTGTGGATCCCCCTGGAAGAGCGATAACACTGCCCTTTGGTGTGAATACGAAAACTTCTGGACTTCCGAGGTCAAAGCGCAGCGCTTCAAGAAATTCTGAAGGATCTTCGGTCTCTTTTTGCCATTCATGCAGTTGTCGAAGCCAAAGCATCTCAGGAGATGACGAATCAGATGCGTTGCCCTGTTTGTATTTCCAGTGCGCAGCAATACCAAATTCAGCACGTGAATGCATATCGTATGTGCGGATCTGAATCTCGATCGCTTTGCCATTTGGACCAATAACTGTTGTGTGAAGTGACTGATAAAGATTGAACTTAGGCATTGCAATGTAGTCTTTAAAGCGACCAGGGACTGGGGACCATCGCGCGTGAATAGATCCAAGTACCGCATAACAATCACGAACATCATTAACTAGTACACGAATCCCGACCAAATCGTAAATATCGTTGAAATCTCGCCCTCTTATGACCATCTTTTGGTAAACGCTATAAAAATGCTTTTTTCTTCCGGTAACAGTTGCAGGTACCGAATCTTTTAGTAAATCACTTTGCACAGCATCAATGACTTCCTGAGTCAAAGCATCCCGAGATGGAGATCTTTCTGCGACCAAACGCGAAATCTCTTCAAATTTTTTGGGTTCCAAAACTTCAAACGAAAGATCTTCTAGCTCCCATTTAATAGCGTTCATACCAAGGCGATGTGCCAACGGGGCATAGATATCTAGCGTTTCACGCGCTTTACGTTCGGCGCTTTCGGTGGAAACGTACTTCCAGGTACGGGCATTATGGAGACGATCAGCCAACTTGATAACCAAGACACGGATATCTCGGGACATAGCAACGACCATTTTGCGAACGGTCTCAGCTTCGGCTGTAGGGCCATAAGTTAATTTGTCTAACTTGGTAACTCCATCAACCAAGTTAGCAATTTCATCACCAAAATCTGAACGCAATTGAATTAAAGAATAAGGCGTATCTTCAACTGTGTCATGAAGCAGTGAAGCAATGATTGTGTCGTCATTTAATCCTAGTTCGGCCAAAATTAGGGAAACCGCAACTGGATGAGTTATGTACTCTTCACCTGATTTTCGAAATTGACCGGTGTGCGCTGATTTAGCAATCTCGTAAGCACGTTCTACATCATCCAAACGGCTATTTGGATGGCTCTCTTTCAGCGTGGCAATTAACGGCGCGATCAAGGTATCCATCAAAGGTCAACCAATTCGCACGCCCCAGGCAATTAATTCGCCTTACTTGCGACCCTTACGCTTTGGCTGATTGCGAGGTCCTCGGTTAGCACTAGGCGCAATCGTTGGGCGAGATGCCGATGCAGATGAAACTGCCTCAACACTTGCTCCCCCACGAGAAGCAACACGCTTAGCAAGCGCCTGCATCGCAGGCTCCTTTTCGCGAAGTGATGCCAAGAATGGTGGAGCAATGAAAATCGATGAGTAAGTTCCGACCGCTAGACCGATGAATAGTGCGAGCGACAAATCTTTAAGTGTTCCAGCTCCGAGCAAACCTGCACCCACAAATAAAATCGACCCAACAGGCAAGAGAGCAATTAAAGAAGTGTTAGCAGAGCGAACGATTGTCTGATTAACTGCCAAATTTGCAGCTTGCGAATAAGTAACTTTGCCAACCGCGGCAACAGATTTCGTATTTTCACGAACTTTATCGAATACAACTACCGTGTCGTATAGGGAGTATCCGAGAATCGTGAGGAAACCGATGACTGTCGCGGGTGTTACGTCAAAACCAACAAGTGCGTAAATGCCAACGGTAATGAAGACGTCGTGAACTACCGCAACAATTGCAGCGATCGCCATTTTGGGCTCGAAAGCCATAGCAAGGAAAAGCATGATTACGAGTAAGAATGCAATGAGGCCGTAAAGCGCTTTCTTGGTAATTTCCTTACCCCAAGATGGTCCAATTATTTGAGTATCAATCGATTCAATTGGAACTGAAAATGTTTGAGTCAATGCGTTCTCTACGCCCTTTGATTGTTCAGACGAGAGTGCGCCAGTTTGAATGCGAATCTTTGAATCGCCAATCTTTTGAACGATGATTTCACCGGGAATATTTACGCTTTCTACAGATGCACGCGCTTGTTCAACGCTAATACCCGATTTATTAACGGTGTATGAAGATCCACCCTTGAATTCAATTCCAAGATGCAAACCTTGGATCGCAAGTGCTCCAATAGAGGCGAGAATAAAGAGGGCAGAAATTGAGTACCAACGACGTCGCTTGCCGATGAAA
>CANGVO010000012.1 GCA_947457445.1 Actinomycetota bacterium
CACGATGTCAAAAAACCCTAGCCCTGTACCAAAGTCCAATTTTCACTAAGTCCTCGTAATAAATGACAGTCTGGCCGACATTTGTTGATTTTTAAGGTCCATGCGATACCTTTTAGCCATGCCTTTTTTACGCGAACCTAGCCACATACTCCTACTTCTGATTGTCATCGTGGTTCTATTTGGAGCTAAGCGCCTGCCAGATTCCGCTCGTTCACTCGGGAAGTCTCTTCGTATCTTCAAGAGCGAGATGAAAGAGATGAAAAATGATGGCGACGAGAAGAAGGATGACACTGACGGCTCCGCCGCCCGGTAAACACTATGGCGACCACCACTGGCGGTCGTATGCCGCTAATCGAACATTTACGTGAGTTTCGTAAGCGAGTAGTTCGATCAGCGATTGCAATTTCTCTGGCCTCGTTAATCGGCTGGTTTTTCTACGATGAATTAATCACAACTTTGGCGCAGCCAGTTTGTGATCTTAAAGCGGCACAGGAACTTGGATCTGATAGTTGCGGGGCCCTCTACATAAATGGTGTTCTTGGTCCACTTAATCTACAAATAAAAGTTGCGCTTCTCTCTGGTGTAATTCTCAGCGCGCCTATTTGGCTATATCAACTTTGGGCATTTATAGCCCCTGCATTACATCGTCGCGAGAAGCGAAATTCCATTTTTTTCATTATTGCCGCGACCCCATTCTTTGCAGCTGGCGCCTATCTCGGTTACACCATTCTGCCGATAGCCATAAGGGTGCTCTTCGGATTCACTCCAGAAGCTTTGAATAACCTAGTTAGGTTCGATGATTATCTTGATTTTGTTATGCGCGCAATCCTGCTTTTCGGATTAGCTTTTGAATTACCTGTATTTTTAATTACTTTCAATTTAATTGGGTTCTTAAGTGGAGCCTCAATACTTAAACCTTGGAGGATATGGGTCTTTTCTATATTCCTCTTTGTCGCTGGATTTACTCCGAGCGCCGATCCTTTATCAATGCTTGCTCTTGCACTTCCTTTAATCGCGCTTTATTTATTCTCTGGATTCTTTGCGGTTTTAAATGATCGCCGACGAGCGAAGAAGAAGTTGTCGGCGGAATCTAACTAAAATATGTGGGCAATAGTCATAAATCCAGTTTCGGGTGGTGGAAAGGGAGCGTCTTTAGGTAGAGAGGTCTCAGGTTATTTCGCAACCCGGAAACTTTCCTACCAAGTTATTACAGCCACATCGGCAGTGAAACTGCAAAGCAATTTGCGAGATTTTCTAGAAGTAAATGGCAAGAATTGTGAAGGAGTAATTGCAGTTGGTGGGGATGGGCTGGCACATTTAGTGCTCCAACTTTGCGTTCCGCGAAAAATAGCTTTCACGGTAATCCCGGCCGGTACCGGAAATGATTTGGTTCGAGCCATGGGTTGGCCAATAACGTCCATCACTGCCCAACTAGATTTTGTTACTACCGAGCGATCAAAAAGTATCGATCTTGGTTTAGTAGATTCTGAATGGTTCGGTGCGATCCTTTCAACTGGGTTTGATTCTGTCGTTAACGAAAAAGCAAACCGAATGAAACGTCCAAAAGGTCAGATGAAATATAACCTGGCGATAGCGATGGAACTTCCAAAGTTCAAGCCTTTGCAATACACGATCGGTTTGGATAATCAGGCCATTCAGACCGAAGCGATGTTAATTGCCGTTGCAAATGGTTCAAGTTATGGGGGAGGGATGCTGGTCTGTCCGGATGCGGATATGAATGATGGACTCTTCGATGTAATGGTCTTGCGACCTGTAAGTAAAATTGAATTCTTGAAAGTCTTTCCCAAAGTCTTTAGTGGATCTCATATTGATCATCCGAAAGTAGATATCTATCGCTCGAAAAAAGTTTCACTCTCAGCCCCTGCCATTGCTTACGCCGACGGAGAAAGAATTGGTGGGCTACCAATTCAGGCAGAATGTATGACAGGCGCTGGGCTATCGTGGACCCCATGACTACTCCTGCTGCAAAATTCGCCGCAGCGAAGGCCCGATCAAAACACCTAGTTACCGAAGAATTCATCTCGGAATTTGAATTCCCATTTGATCAATTTCAGATAGATGCCTGCCATGCAGTAGAAAGTGGCCATGGCGTCCTTGTCGCGGCACCGACCGGTGCTGGAAAAACGGTAGTTGGAGAGTTTGCTGCCTATCTTGCGCTTCGCAACGGAAAGAAATGTTTCTACACCACGCCAATTAAAGCTCTTTCAAATCAGAAATTCCAAGAGTTCGTCGCTCGTTTCGGCGAAGATCGAGTTGGCCTATTAACGGGTGATACAAATATAAATTCTGAAGCAGACATATTGGTAATGACCACAGAAGTTTTGCGCAATATGTTGTATGCCAATTCAACGACACTTACAAATCTAGGATCTGTGGTGATGGACGAGGTTCATTATTTGGCGGATAAATTCCGAGGTGCGGTCTGGGAAGAGGTTTTGATTCACTTAATGGAGTCTGTTCAAGTAATCTCCTTATCAGCAACGGTTTCCAATGCTGAAGAATTCGGTGAATGGCTTGGCGAAGTACGTGGGCAAACAGATGTCATTCTTAGCGAACATCGTCCAATACCGCTCTATCAGCATGTACTTATCAACTCCAATTTGATCGATCTCTTTAGTCAACCGGGAAAGATAAACCCTGAAATCCTTGCTTTAGAACGTGAAGCAATGCGCAAGGTTCGTATACCTAGACACCGTCGCGAACAATGGGGGGCGCAAGAATCACGTCTATCTCGCGCGGAAATCATTGAGAAGTTAAACCGTGAAAACCTGCTACCTGCGATAACTTTCATCTTCTCGCGCATGGGCTGTGATGCTGCGGTTAAGCAATGCTTAGCGGCAGGTTTGAAACTAACGAATACCGAAGAGCGCGCTGAAATTCTCGCCACCGCTGAGAAATACACATCGAACTTACCTGATGAAGATCTGGAAGTTCTTGGATACCGCGAATGGATTACAGCGCTAGAACGCGGTATCGCCGCTCACCATGCTGGGCTGCTACCGAGTTTTAAAAATGCAGTGGAAGATCTGTTTCAGCGCGGATTGGTAAAAGCAGTCTTTGCTACTGAAACTCTGGCGCTCGGAATCAACATGCCGGCGCGTACCGTGGTTTTAGAGAAGTTAACAAAATGGAATGGCGAAGCGCATGTTCCGATTACGCCAGGGGAGTACACGCAATTAACTGGTAGAGCTGGGCGACGTGGCATCGATATTGAGGGAAATGCAGTGGTGCAGTGGTCGCCTACGGTTGATTCAGCAACTGCCGCAGGTTTAGCTTCAACTCGAACATATCCACTTCGTTCTTCATTTACGCCGACCTACAACATGGCTATTAATTTAATCGCACGATTCGGACGTGAAAGAGCACACGGAAGTCTTGAATCATCATTTGCGCAATTCCAAGCGGACCGCGCGGTCGTCGGACTGGTCAAACAAATAAAGAAAAATGAGATTGCGAGATTAGAACTGATCGAAAGCGCTAAATGCCACCTTGGAGATTTTGAAATCTATGCACGGTTTAGATCAGAAATTAAAGAACTCGAGAAATTACTGTCAAAACGCGATGGTCGCCGCACCTTTGATAACCGGCAGCGGGCACATATGGAATCTGAGATCGATGGATTACGCCGCGGCGCTAGAAATCATCCATGCCATTCTTGCAATGATCGTGAAACACATGCCCGTTTCGCTGAAAGAGCCGAACGAATTGCTCGTGAATCAGAAGGCTTAAGGGCGCGAGTTGAGAATCGCACCCATGTTATTTCTAAAACATTTGATCGAATATGTGATGTTCTTACTCATCTGGGGTATATCGAGGGCGAAAAACCACTTGCGCAAGGAAAAATTCTTGCAAAAATCTACGCAGAATCGGATCTTTTATTAACCGAGACAATTCGTGAAGGTGTACTAGACAATTTATCTGCTCCTGAACTTCTCTCAGTTGCCTCCTCGATGATCTTTCAGTCCAGATCCCGTGAAGATTACGCTCCTAAAATGCCGCATCAGAATGTGGCTAACGCACTTGCCTCAGTTACTCGCCTCTGGGCCAGACTCGAAGAGATTGAGAATGAATTTGATGTCAAAACTCAGAAAGAACCAGACTTCGGTTTTGCTTATATTTCCTATCGTTGGGCGCAAGGAAATTCACTTACCAATGTTTTAAAAGGTAGTGACATGTCAGTTGGAGATTTTGTCAGATCAACGAAGCAGTTGATGGATCTCTTGATGCAAATCGCGGGAGCCAGCGAACAACTTCGTCCGGTCTGCCGTGAAGCGATCAAACGATTAGATCGCGGGGTAGTTTCGTATATGGTTGATGACTTATGACACTGATGCTTTTAGATAGCGCTTCACTTTGGTATCGCGCTTATTACGGTATGCCAGATACCTTATTAGCCCCAGACGGCACGCCCGTTAATGCAATTCGTGGTTATTTAGATATGACAGCGCGTTTAATCGGTTTGTATTCACCAAAAAGAATTGTTGCTTGTATTGAAGGCGACTGGCGACCTTCTTGGCGAGTGGAATTATTTCCAGACTACAAAGCTAATCGTGTTGATGCAGACGGCGATGGCGAGGAAGAGCCAGATTTACTAACTCCACAGATTCCGATTCTTCTTGATTTACTCGATCTCTTTGGAATTCCTATGGTTGGCGTTGATGATTATGAAGCGGACGACGTCATGGCAACCTTTGCTGTTCAGGAAGATGGTCCGATCAGAATCGTCACTGGGGATCGTGATTTGTTTCAGCTTGTTGACGATAAACGAGATGTGAAGGTCGTTTACTTAGCACGCGGATTATCGCAACACGATTTAGTAGATGTTGCATGGGTCGGTCGCAAATACGAGATCCCCGGCGATCGTTATGCGCTCTTTGCAATGTTCCGCGGGGATCCATCGGATGGCCTTCCAGGAGTACGTGGAATTGGTGAAAAAGGTGCTGCACTTATCGCGAAGAATTTTGCGACAACAGATGAAGCGCTAGCTGCTGCTCACGAAGCACATCCCGCGTTAACGCCGGCACTCGCCAAAAAAATTATTGCAGGAGCCGATTATCTAAAGATTGCTCCGACTCTTGTCCATTGCGCTAAAGATGTCGCTTTGCCAAAACTAGACATCTCTATGCCTAAAGCACCGAGTGATCTTTCAAAGATCTATGAAATGAAAGAACGCTATGGCCTGGGCGCGAGTGTGGATAGGTTGATAGCTGCACTAAAATGGTAAAAATTCTAATTGCGGCTCTCTTGGCTAGCGCCGCATTCGAACCAATCGGTATCTGGTATTTGGCGATTTTTGGTTTTGCACTTTATTTTCGAAGACTTCAACGTTCCAGCCGTCCTGCTTGGCACAGCTTGGTTTTTGGATTTACTCTTAATGCAATAGTTCTTCACTGGAGCGGAAAGTATGTGGGAGCCCTTCCGTGGATTCTTTTGTCCCTACTTCAAGCGCTTTTCTATCTCCCTATCGGTTGGATTTATAAAAGGACAAATAGCCTTTGGTTTGCTGCGATAACTCTTTTGCTTATGGAGCAATTGCGATCAAGCGTTCCATTCGGTGGATTTGGTTGGACACGAATAGGTTTTAGCCAAGTTGAATCTCCGGCACTTCCGATAGTTGCCATTGGGGGAGTTATAACCCTTTCGTTGATCACGATTATTGCTTCATTACTTCTAACGCGATTCAATATTAAAAGCGCCTTTCTTTTGCTGATTCTCTTTCTCGCAACCTTTCTTTTACCAGCAAATCCGCAGGGGAGTGGTTCGCTAAATCTTCTGGCGATTCAAGGAAATACACCGGAAATAGGTCTTGATTTTAATTCGAGAGCGAAAGCAGTTTTCGATCTCCACAGAGATGCGACTAAAGAATTTGCGACTGGAGAATTTGACGCAATTATTTGGCCTGAAAATGCTATAGATATTGATCCAAGATCTAATCCAGAAGTTTCTGCTGATATAACTGCTTTAACCCAGTCTTTAGGAGCCCCCTTAATCGCTGGTGTCGTGCAGCAAAATGGTGGAAGACCACAGAATGTCTCAGTTATGTATTCCAAAGCCGGGGATCAGGTAAGCAGATACATAAAGCGTGGGCTAACACCTTTTGGTGAATACATGCCATTGCGCTCTTTAGCGGAATTTGTAAGTCCAATCGCCAAATCAGTCATTGATTTTGAACCTGGTCAAGATCAAGTCATTCATAACGTTTCCGGGTATAAATTGGGTCCAATTATTTGTTATGAAATTATCGAAGATGGACTAGTCAGAGATATGGCCGTTAATTCGCAGGCTCTAATTGTCCAAACCAATAGTGCGACATTTGCAAATACAGCCGAAAGTGCGCAACAACTGGCGATAACCCGAATTAGAGCTGTCGAACATTCTCGTGAGATATTGAGCGTTTCCACAATCGGCATTTCTGCTTTTATTGATTCAAACGGAAAAGTCATCAGTCAAACTCCCGAGAATAGAAAAGCCTATTTACTAGGCTCATTAACGATGAGCGATCACAGGACGGTAATCGACCGAGCACTTGGGTAGATTTACGATTGAAGGTAAACGCCGATAAGTTACATTATGTTAAGTAACCTAAATCAGCCCCACCCCTGACTAATCAGCGCGGTCTTATGAGGAATATGCCTCAATTGGAGCGCATGAACAGACCAGATTTCGATCGCCAAAGGCGCCATCAATGCGTCCAACGGTCGGCCAATACTTACCCTTAGTTCCTATTAGCTCGCCACTTATAAGTCCGCTAGAAGGCGCTGGAAAGGCTCCCATTTCACGTGAATAAGCATGGTTCCAGTTCGATGAAATAACGGCGCTGGCGGTATGAGGTGCGTGGCGCAGGGCTGAATCTTCAACCGAAATAGCACCAACAGTAATCTCGGCAATCTCACGATGGACTTCGATCATCGCCGCGATAAATCGATCGATCTCAGTCAAATCTTCAGATTCTGTCGGTTCGATCATCAAGGTACCAGGAACCGGGAAGCTCATTGTTGGGGCGTGGAAACCAAAATCCATTAATCGTTTAGCAATGTCATCAACAGTTACGCCACTGACCTTCGTAATCTCACGCAAATCCAAGATGCATTCGTGTGCGATCAAACCATCTTGTCCCGTGTACAGAACTGGGAAGTATGGGTTTAACTTCTTCGCCATGTAATTGGCAGACAAAATCGCAATCTGAGTTGCACGAGTTAAGCCTGCTCCCCCCATCATGCGAATGTAAGCCCAAGAAATTGGCAGAATGCTTGCCGAGCCAAATGGTGCAGCCGAGATTGGTCCTGGACCTGTGGCAGGACCCGCGGTCGTATCCAAAGGATGATTTGGTAGATACGGCGCTAGATGAGCGCGAGCGATTACCGGACCAACACCTGGTCCCCCGCCTCCGTGAGGAATACAGAAAGTTTTATGAAGATTCAAATGTGAAACATCTGCGCCAAATTTTCCGGGCTGAGCAACACCAACCAACGCATTTAGATTTGCCCCATCAACGTAAACCTGACCACCTGCATCGTGCACAAGTCCACAAATTTCACCGATCGCTGATTCGAATACGCCGTGTGTGGATGGATAAGTAACCATAAGCGCGGCCAAATTGCCTTCGTGTTCAGCAATCTTTGCCTTCAAATCATCGACTGAAACATTTCCTTCATCATCACATGCAATAACGACTACTTGCATGCCAGCCATGACCGCACTTGCAGCATTTGTTCCGTGAGCGCTAGATGGAATAAGGCAAATTGTGCGGTGTGAATCACCGCGTTCGTCGTGATAATTTCTAATTGCTAACAAGCCTGCGAACTCACCTTGACTGCCCGCGTTAGGTTGAAGCGAAACTGCGTCATAACCAGTGATTGCAATTAACCATTCAGACAGTTCTGAAATCAAGCGACGGGATCCAACGCTCTGGTTTGCCGGAGCGAATGGATGTAGCCCGGCGAATTCTGGCCAGGTTACCGCTTCCATTTCTGTTGCAGAATTCAATTTCATTGTGCAAGACCCAAGTGGAATCATCGTGCGATCTAAAGCTAAATCACGATCTGCCAAAGTGCGCAAATAACGCATCATTGCAGTTTCGTTATGGTAAGTATTAAAAACCGGATGCTGTAAATACGAACTGGTGCGACTAGCGAAGGAAGGTATCCCCTCCCCCGCGCTCGTTGATCCAGCTTTTGCACTAAAGATGTCGAAAATCTTTGCAAGCGTTGAATCAGTAATAGTCTCATCTAGCGAAATCGCAATCGTCTTCTCGTCTACTTTTCGGAAGTTAAAACCTGAAGCGAGCGCTTTTGCCAATAATTCATCCGCAGATGCCACACCAACACTTAAGGTGTCGAAGAACGTGGAGTTATTTACGGAATAACCTGAAGCTTTAAGAGAATTAGCAAGCGAAGCAGTCATTTCCTGAACTCGAGTTGCAATTTGCGCCAAGCCCTTTGGGCCATGCCACATCGCATAGAAGGCGCTCATATTTGCAAGCAGAACTTGCGCGGTGCAAATATTGCTCGTTGCCTTATCGCGACGAATATGTTGTTCGCGAGTTTGCAAAGCTAAACGAAAAGCAGGATTTCCGTGGACATCAACGCTCTGTCCGATTAACCGACCTGGAAGGGAACGTTCAAGTCCAGTACGAACTGCCATAAACCCAGCGTGAGGTCCGCCAAATCCCATTGGAACACCAAAACGTTGCGCGCTACCAACAGCAACATCTGCGCCCCATTGTCCGGGTGGAGCGATAATTGTTAGCGCCAAAAGATCGGTGGCCGCGATTAGGAACGCGCCCTTGTCATGCACAACGCCGGCAAGCTCGCGGTAATCGTTGATTTCGCCAAAAGTCGTTGGGTATTGCACGAGAGCACCAAAGAAATCGAGTTTTGATAGCTGTGCTACTTGCGCAAGATCAACCTCTAACACGTTGATGTTTAGCGGCTTTGCGCGAGTTAACAGAACCGCTTTCGTTTGAGGATGCAAATCTTTATCGATTAAGAAAATAGCCTCATCGCTTCCCTTGAAATTACGGCGGGCTAACGTCATGGCTTCAGCTGCGGCAGTTCCTTCATCTAGCATTGAGGCATTTGATATAGGCAAGCCAGTTAAGTCGCTAACAACTGTTTGAAAAGCAAATAAAGCTTCTAGCCGTCCTTGCGAAATTTCGGGTTGATAAGGCGTGTACGCGGTGTACCAGGCAGGATTTTCTAAAACATTTCGCTTAATAACTGCCGGAGTGTTGGTGCCGTAATAGCCAGTACCAATAAGTGAAGTTACAGAAATATTCTCATTCGCCATTTGACGCAAAAGGGCAATTGCTTCAACTTCAGAGACCGGTCCGGGCAAATGTTTTTCTAAAGATTCTTTCATCGCAATCGACGCGGGAACTACCGCCTTTGTAAAAGAATCTAAATCTTTATACCCCACCTCAGCGAGCATCGCCGCTTCATTAGCACTGGTTGGACCAATGTGCCGAGTAGCAAACAGCTCACCTTCGTAATGCATTAACGATCCCCTTATTTGATTTAATTAAGGGGAAGGATATTGCAGTTAAGCGCCTTTCGCCTTTCGACGTAAAGAAAGTTCATCGTTACTTTCAGCACCACTGGCTGTAACGGCATGGCCGTTGATTTCGCCCTGCAAAGTTGCCAGAGATCCCTCAACTTCGTGCCAAACCTTGCCGACCGCAATGCCGAATACACCTTGTCCACCTTGAAGCAGGTCGATGATCTCATCCGGGCTTGAGCATTCATAAATTGATGCTCCATCACTCATTAATGTGATGCTCTCAAGTTCAACTACACCTCTACTGCGTAGATGATTAACCGCTGTGCGAATATTCTGAAGTGATACACCAGCATCTAACAAACGCTTTACAATTTTTAAAACCAATATGTCGCGAAAGCCGTAAAGACGAGCAGTTCCAGAACCGCTTGCAGTGCGAACACTTGGTTCAAGAAGTCCAGTACGTGCCCAATAATCTAATTGGCGGTAAGAAATTCCTGCGGCAGCGCATGCAGTTGCACCGCGGTAACCAATTTCATTCTGATCTTCTGGCGTAACTGGGGAGGTCACGTTTGCTCGATTCTGTTGGGGATAGGCGAAATTTTACGATCTAAGCGACCCACCTACAACGACCGACACGGGGCAAACCTCAAGTAGAGAGTGAGACTTTCGAGGGGCTATCCGGCGAAGTCTTCCGGGTTGATCTGATCCAAGAACTCACGGAAGCGTTCAAGTTCGATATCCGAACCACCGGGCTGGGATGCGCCCTCTTCCCCGCCTATCAGTCGTTCTGGAATATCGATGCCGACTTCATCCAATAGGTCCGAGTCGGCCAAAATATTGCTCGCTGTCCTCAAGGCAATCGCGATCGCATCCGATGGTCGGGCGCTGATCTTTAGGTTCGAACCATCGGCGCTACGAAGTGCGATCTCGGCGTAGAAGATTCCATCCTTAAGCTCGGTTATGTGTACCGAAGTCATTGTTAGATCCGCAGTTTCAAAGATATTTGCTATCAAATCGTGCGTTAAAGGTCTTTGGGATGAGAGCCCTTGTTGGGCAAAAGCAATTGAAGTGGCCTCAACGGCACCGACCCAGATGGGAAGAAAGCGAGTGCCTTCCATTTCCTTGAGGAGGACGATCGGTTGATTCGACGGCATCTCAATGCGAACGCCGACAACCTCCATATTTACCATCATCGCTAGGTATCGAACAGTTTCAGAAATTAACGAGGGCGATTAAGTCCGGCGCGCACCAAAGAAGCATGCAGTCGCACAGACAAAGATGCAATTTGTTTTTGAACTTCTTCGGCTCGTGCCTTTGAGTCGGCGCTCTTTTGGCGATTGATCGGCGTTATCACTTGCTCG
This sequence comes from Actinomycetota bacterium, assembly GCA_947457445.1. GTDB lineage: Bacteria > Actinomycetota > Actinomycetes > Nanopelagicales > Nanopelagicaceae > Planktophila. The sequence continues at coordinate 10,881 of CANGVO010000012.1, forward strand.
ATCAAACCGATCTCGCGATCTGCTGCAGATTTAAATGAACGGAGATGGCGCGTTTCAATTCCAAAACCTGCCATCTCGGCAACCGCTGTCGCAACTGAGAGCGCATCGTTGTCATAGTGGCGACCACGAAGTGCTACAAAACCGTAGGACTCGAGTTCAACCAACTGAGCATCTGTCAGCCCACTTGCTTTAAGAAGTTCATCGCGGGATAGACGAAGATCTGATGTACTGACGAATGATTCAGGTGATGAATCACCATCAACGCTTGCCAAAGTTGGACGAGGCGAGGCGACTCCCCCGTTAGCTGCTGGCTCGAGCCCACGATCTAGAGCTTCCAGATTTTCCTTAATGACACGAAGTGGCAGATACTGATCGCGCTGCAATAAAAGTACATAACGCAAGCGGTCCAAGTCGGTGGCAGTGAATTTGCGATAACCCGATGGCGTGCGTTGAGGTTCTATTAACCCTTCAGATTCTAGGAAACGGATCTTTGAAATCGTAATATCTGGAAAGTCTCCACGGAGCTTACTTAGGACTTCTCCGATACTTAAATACGCGCGGGCTGGAACACTCACTAGATACTCCCCTATTACTTTTCGTTGGTTAATTTCTGGATTTTGCTTGAATAAAAATTAAATGAAATTTTCCTATTTGGATCTCATCGCCAGTCTTTAACTGTGCAGATTGAACCGAGCCATTGTTTACATAAGTTCCATTGAGGCTACCTAAATCAAGAATCTCAAAACCATTAGATTTCTTGGTTATCTGCGCATGTGCACGTGAAACCGTTACATCATCGAGAAAGATTGCACTTTCAGAAGAGCGACCAATTGAACAATTTTCTTCGGCGATCAAGAATCGAGCACCTTTTCCTGGACCACGATGAATAACCACCATTGAACGGTCATCGTTACCATCGATAATCGCCTGTATTGCGCTTGCAGACTGCGGGTCCATCGATGAAAGAAGTGCGCTAATGGCATCTTCCGGGGAAGCATCGACGACCGAACGCACTCCGAGATGCAGAGTTGTGGTTAGCTCACTATTTTTTGGTTCTTGCTTCAAAAGTGGACTCCCCTTTCTCTGGTGATCTGGCCAGGTTCAACTTCAACCTGAGGCTGACATTAGAGTCAGCGGCTCAATAAATCAAGCGGAAAGATCCCCGAAAAGCGGGCACAAATATTTGCTATTTACGCAGTAATTTGACGGTAATCAGTCGGAGATAGTAAGCCAACAGGGGTTGCGCTAACTTCGATTTCGGCTAACCAACCAGCTCCATACGGCTCCGAGTTGATCGTTTCAGGAGCCGATGCAAGTGCCTCATTGATAGCAACAATCTTTCCTGTAACGGGAGAAAATATTTCTGAAACGCTCTTTGTTGACTCTACTTCGCCACAAACTTTATCTGCCGTTACTGATTCACCGATCTTTGGTAGCTGTACGTAGACGATGTCTCCAAGAGCACCTTGCGCGTAATCGGTAATTCCCATTCGGAAAATATTCTTACCGGTCTCGCTAACCCATTCATGTTCTTTTGTGTACTGCAGATCATCAGGAATCAGGGACACGGGATCTCCTTCTTTAACAATACCGAATTGGGCAATTGGACTACCGCGCAACTCTAATGGTGCGTACTGCGGTTAGGAAATATGAAACGCCCGTAAAGAGATATAGGGCGATCCCCCAAATCGCAAAACTCCATCCGAAGATAAATGCCAACGTACCAGCCCAATTCTCTGCCAACGCGAGAAGAAGAAGTGGAAATGCGTAGAGAAGATTAAATGTTGCAGCCTTACCAAGATAGGTAACCTTAAGTGGAGGTAGAGAGTTAAGAGTTAATCCAATAGTTGCAATAGCCAAAATCAAATCACGAGCCAATAACAGTGCAATTACCCAAATTGGAATCGCATCTCGGATGTAAAGGAC
>CANGVO010000013.1 GCA_947457445.1 Actinomycetota bacterium
ATACAACGTTATGACCGCCAAAACCAAAGGAATCATTAAGCGCTGCGATCTGTCCAGCGGGAAGTTGGCGCGGTGTGTCTCGAACCACATCGATTGTTACCGCTGGATCTAAATTTTCAATATTAATTGTTGGGGGAGCAAGACGCTCTTGCAGCGCTTTAACTATAAAGACAGATTCAATTGCACCAGCACCGCCTAGTAAATGTCCGGTCATTGATTTAGTTGCAGATACTGCAACATGATCCGAATCTTTACCTAGCGCTAAGCGGAGCGCATTTGCTTCCGCAACATCGCCTGCAGGAGTGGATGTTGCATGTGCGTTTAAGTGAACGATATCTTTTGTAGAAAGTTTGGCATCGGCAAGTGCGAATTTAATTGCGCGCTGCACGCCAGATCCATCTGGATCAGGTGCTGCAATGTGATAACCATCGGATGAAAGTCCTTGCCCAACTAATTCACAATAAATCTTGGCGCCGCGAGCTTTGGCATGTTCATACTCTTCTAGAACCAAAACTCCGCCACCTTCGCCCAAAACAAATCCATCACGATCAACATCGTATGGACGTGATGCGCGCTCTGGCGCATCGTTGCGAGTGGATAGGGCTTTCATCGAAGCAAAACCGGCCATCGGAAGTTGGTGGATCGCAGCTTCCACGCCACCGCTAACAACTACATCGGCGCGATTGCTGCGAATCATTTCTAGTGCGTAACCAATTGCTTCAGCACCAGATGCGCAAGCACTTACGGGAGTATGAACTCCGGCCTTGGCTTGCAGTTCAAGTCCTACATTTGCGGCCGGGCCATTTGGCATCAACATCGGAACGGTATGCGGGCTTACGCCGCGCGCACCTTTCTCTTTCAAAACATCGAATTGATCAAGCAGAGTAATAACGCCGCCAATACCCGATGCGATTACGACTCCAAGACGTTCTTTATCTAGATCTGGTGTCCCGGCATCTTTCCATGCCTCACGTGAGGCGATCAGTGCGAATTGTTCTGAGCGATCAAGACGACGCATTTCGATGCGCTCCATTTGTTCCGCAGGTTCTGTAGCAACGCGCGCTGCAAAATGTACGGGCAAGAGTTCACGCCAATCTTCGGTAAGAAGTCGGACTCCACTCTTGCCGGCAATTAGTGCGGCCCAAGTCGATGCAACATCTCCACCAAGTGGAGTAGTTGCACCTAGACCTGTGACAACAACGCGACGTTGAGACATGAAATTACTTATGCGGCAGCGTTAACGATGAAATTAACTGCATCTCCTACTGTTGCGAGTTCAGTTACTTTCTCATCAGGAATCTTTACGCCGAAACGTTCTTCACAAGCTACTACAACTTCAACCATGCTAAGTGAATCTACTTCTAGATCATCAGTGAAGTTCTTGCCGAGTTCAATTGACGCAGCTGGAATACCGGCTACTTCTTCAACTATCTCTTTGATTCCTGCCAGTACATCTGCTGGTGAAAGTGCCATATTGATGGTTCCTTTTCTTAACTAATTGTCGAACGTTGATCTTGGGTAACAGATGGCAATTGTGGCTGATTAGGGGCCTTACTTCCTAGTAATCGGGCGGGTAATCAGGAAAAAATTATGGTTTAGGCGGCAATTTCACAACTTGCCCCGCATAAACGAGACCTGCGCCATAGCCGATGAGCAAGGCTAATTTGCCGTGAAGTTCTGGGTGTTTGAGCAAGAGCGCATCCATCGCAAGTGGAATCGAGGCCGCAGAAGTATTTCCATTGGTGCGAATGTCATCTGCGATCACAACCGAATCTGGCAACTTCATCTCTTTTGCCATTGTTTCAATGATTCGCACATTAGCTTGGTGTGGAATAAATGCATCAAGTTCATTAACGGTTAGTCCGGCTGAATCAAGTGCTTTGAGTGCCGCCTTACTCATTGAAAAGACCGCCCAGCGAAATACTTTCTGACCTTCTTGAGTAATGTTTGGCCATTTCACATCGGCTTTGGTTAATTGCGTTTCGGTATTGCGGACATCAATCCAAGAAGGATTCATCAATATTGCATCGCGATTTTCTGAATCAGAACCCCACTCAACCGGTCCAATGCCAGCCTCTTCGGTTTCTCCGATAATTACTGCACCAGCGCCATCGGCAAAGATAAATGCAGTTGCACGATCTGTTGGGTCCGTGAAATCTGAAATCTTTTCGACTCCGACTACCAAAACTTTTTTGGCACTTCCAGCACGAACAAGATCGTGCGCCATGGCGACTCCGTAGCAGAAACCAGCACAGGCAGCGCTAATGTCGAAAGCAGCGGCAGTGGGATTACCCATCCGCTGGATAACCGCGGTTGCTGCAGAAGGTGCTTGATGAGGATAAGTAATAGTTGCCACGATTACCGAGTCGACATCTTTAATGGTTAATTTTGCGCGAGAGAGCGCTTGCTCTGCGGCGCCGATTGCCATATCAACAACTGATTCATCCGCGCTTGCAAAGCGGCGGGATTCGATGCCAGTGCGTTGCACGATCCATTCATCTGATGAATCAATAGCATCAACGATTTCAGAGTTTGGAACAAGACGGTCTGGACGATACACACCGACAGAGAGAATGCTGCTTTCGCTGCCCGTCTTAGTTTTAATTGACATCATCTTTCCCGTCAGTTCTTCTCGTCTTGGTGGCGCACGACAAATTCTTTAGCAAGTGTGGCATCTTCTATTGATTTAAGTGCAAATGTTTCGACAATCGGTACCGCGCGCTTTAGCAGGCCTACCAAGGTGCCGGCAGGCGGAACTTCTACTGCACCTGACGCATGTTCTGCCAAAGTTGCCATACATAAATCCCATCTAACTGGGTTAGAAATCTGCGCAACTATGCGATCAAGAATTTCACGGCCATTAGTTACTACCGCACCGTCTTTATTTGAGATCACTCCACAATTGGCATCACTAACTTCTATCTGCGAAGCCAGTGCTCGAAGTGGTTCTACTGCTGATTTCATATAAGAAGTGTGAAAAGCGCCCGCAACGGCAAGTGTTCGAACACGTGCGCCTTCCGGTGCTAATTGTGCGAGGGCGTCCAGATCACCTGCAGCAACAATTTGACCTGCTCCATTGTCATTGGCTGCAACTAAACCTAAATCACTAATCGCCTTAAGTACTACTTCACGATCGCCACCAAGTACCGCCGCCATTCCAGCGGGTGTAAGCGCTGCAGCTTTCGCCATCTCAATTCCGCGCGCACGAACTAACTTCATCGCATCAATTTCGCTAATGACTCCAGCAAGTGCGGCGGCGGTGATTTCACCAACGGAATGACCGGCTACGACTGCAAATCTAGAATCTGGTAGCGCTCGTGCACCCAATAAGCCCGCGGCAACGATTAGCGGTTGTGCGTTAGATGTATCTTTAATTTCATCTGCTTCAGCCGTTGTTCCTAGTGTTACTAAATCTAAATCTATTTCGTTCGACCAAGATTTTAATAATTCAAGCGCCTGTGGGTCTGCAATCCACGGAGTTAGCATCCCTGGCGTTTGTGCACCTTGACCAGGAGCAATAAATGCGAGCATGGTTAAGATTTTAGGCGAGCCCAGCGTTTACTACCTAGTACCGCGCAGATGAAGCAAGAATTAAACGCGTGTTACTAGCCACACTTGCGCACAATGCGCCTTAACGTCGACCTTGCTAGATGGTGCACAGATTATTGGCTCGTGTGTTTGAACTGGCGTAGCAGCATCAAAAATGCGACGGAACGAATGACCCCAAGTTTGATCCGGCAACGTAAATGGCGTCATAGATTTAGATGAATTAAGAAGCAGTAAAATTCCGCGTTCAGAGCCGGCCTCGATAAATACTGACAAGCTGCGCTTTTCACCATCTTGCCAATGATCTTCGAGCATTTCTTTTCCATCTAGTGAGAACCAAGCAATGTCTTTTCGCTGCGTACCAGCATCGACGGTTCCTGTAAAAAACTCGTTTGCTACACCTTCCAGATACTTCTTTCTAATTTGTGCCAACTCTGACACAGAATGCAATAAGTCATTTTCTAATTCGTCGAGTTCCCATTTATTAGCCCAGCCGCCTAAGAAATTCTCAGGAGCGTCTTCAATCAAATCTGCTTTATCGCGCGGAAGTGAATAACCATTATTGGAACCATTTTGCGAACGCCCAATTTCATCTCCCATATTTAACATTGGAACACCGGATGACAACAACAAAGTTGCAAGGAGAGATTTCTTTAGATGATGGCGAACCGTTGTTATGCCTAAATCATCAGATGGGCCTTCTACGCCCAGATTCCATGAACGATTGTCATTTGCACCATCGGCGTTATTTTCAGCGTTGGCCTCATTGTTTTTGTTGTTATACATAACCAAATCTGCCAAAGTAAATCCATCGTGCGCGGTTATAAAGTTAATCGATGATGTTGGACCGCGGTAATAGAAAATATCGCTCGAGCCGCTGATACGCGATGCCACATCGGCAACACCTTCGCCATAACCACGCGCAAGATCGCCTAACCAGAACTGTCTTACTGAGTCGCGATATGCGTCATTCCATTCGCGCCAGGGATGTGGAAAATCACCAAGTGAATAACGCGAAATATCCCAAGGCTCGGCGATCATTTTAAAATTACGTAGCACCGAGTCGGCTTCGATTGCTGACATGAGCGATGAATTAAAAGCTGAATTGCTAGTGTACAAGGCCGTTGCTAAATCAAATCTGAAACCATCAACGCCTATAACTTCCACCCACCAGCGAAGTGAATCAATTATGTGTCGAACTGCATGCGGATTGCTGCTAGCTAAAGTATTTCCACATCCGGTTACATCTATGTAATTTCCTTGATCGTCTTGGCGATACCAGGCTTTGTTATCGATTCCCTTAAATGAAAGTGTTGGTCCACCAACGCCGCCTTCGGCACTGTGGTTATAGACAACATCTAAAATAACTTCGATTTCGTTTTCATGTAAACGATCTATTGCCTCTTGTAATTCAGTGATCGGATCTTCAGTTGCCGCATATTCACCATGTGGGGCCGTAAAAGCAATTGCGTTATATCCCCAATGATTCTTTCTGCCGCGTTGCCAAATTGATGGTTCTGTTAAATATGAATGGATAGGTAGCAGTTCTAAGGCGGTTGCACCTATTTTCTTCAAGTGGGCGATAGTGCTGGGATGTCCAAGTGCTTTATATGTTCCGCGCTCATGTTCTGGAATCTCGTGGTTCTTGGCAGTAAAGCCTTGTACGTGTGCTTCATAAATTAAAGTATTTGCCCAAGGAATCAGCGGGCGATGTATTTCGCGAACAGAATGGTTAGTAACAACTGAATACGGAACAAAGCTGGCGCTGTCGCGATCATCTCGCTCTGTGGTGCCACCAGCACCAAAACCGTCACTTGCAGTGTGTCCGTAAATTTCTGGAACGTATTGCAATTGACCATCTAGTTGATGGGTATATGGATCGATTAATAATTTAGCGGAATTGAATCTGACACCATTTTCTGGTTGCCATGGTCCGTAAACGCGATAGCCGTAACGTTGACCGGCTTTAACTCCAGCTAAGTACCCATGCCAGATCGGACCATTGCGATGTGACATCGCAAATCGAGTTTCGACTAACTTGCCATTGACCTCGTTGAAGAGACAGAGTTCGATGGCATCGGCTGCGTTTGACCAGATAGCAAAGTTGGCTCCACCATCGGTGAGCGTTGCGCCAAGTGTTCGCGGATCTGCTGGAAGCATTGGGCTATCTTGCCCTGCGTATAGAAAAATGAAGGCAAAGTAGAGAAACCATCTGATTTCGCGTTGTTATTAATCCTACTGATGAGTAACATCTGCGCTATGAAGATCGCCGTATGCGTAAAGCAAGTTCCGGATTCGTGGGCCGAGAAGAAGATGGTCAACGGAGTCCTTGATCGCGAAAACGTTGATGCAGTATTAAATGATTTAGATGAATATGCAGTTGAAGAAGCGCTGCGCATTGCAGAAGCGCACGGTGGAAATGAAGATGGTGGCGCAAATACTGTCACTGTTATTTCAATGGGGCCAGATCGCGCAACTGAAGCGGTTCGCAAAGCGCTATCTATGGGTGCAAATGATGCGATTTTGGTTACCGATTCAGCGCTCGCAGGCGCAGATGCGCTGGCAACTTCGGCTGTGCTTTCAAAAGTAATTAGCGACGGTGGATATGACATCGTAATTTGCGGAACTGAATCAACGGATGCCCGCATGAGCGTTGTTCCGGCGATGATCAGCGCTCGCTTAGGTTGGGCGCAATTAACTTTTGCATCAAAGGTAAGCGTTGATCCAGCTGGATCAGTTTCAATCACACGCGTTACCGAAGCTGGCGTAGATGAAATGTCTGCCGCCTTTCCATGTGTCATAAGCGTTGTCGAAAAAATCAACGAACCGCGCTATCCATCATTTAAAGGAATCATGGCAGCGAAGAAGAAAACTATTGAGCAAAAAGACTTAGCCGCAGTTGGCGTAAGCGGACAAAGTGCGTGGTCGCAGGTAAATGATGCAACACCACGTCCAGCTCGTGCAGCTGGAATTAAAGTAACCGATGAAGGCAGCGGTGGAAGTGCACTTGTAGATTTCCTAGCAGAGAAGAAGTTGATATGAGCAACGTATTTATCTTGGCCGATTTCTCTGGCGATAAAGCAACTAAAACCACAGCAGAACTCGCAACGGCTGCCGCACGTATTGGTGCAGTAACTGCTGTAGTTCTTGCCGGCAACGGCAAAGGTGCAGCGCTAGCGGCGACAGTTAATCAAGGGCCAATTGCTAATATTTTGGTTGTTGAATCTGATGACTTTGCCCAATTTGGTGTTGCTGCTTGTGCCGATGCACTTGCCAATTTGATTAAAGAGAAATCACCTTCTGCAGTTCTGATCGCATCTCATGCTTTTGGAAAAGAAGTTGCGGCGCGCGTTGCAGTCCTAACTGATTCCGGAATCATTACTGATGCCGTTGATGTAACAGCCGATGGCACAGCAACTCAATTGGTTTTCGGTGGTTCGACCACTGTTCACTCAAAGGTTTCACACGGAACGCCAATCATCACAGTACGTCCAAATAGCGTCGAAGCGGATTTATCTGACACCTCTGCTGCAATTGAAAATGCAACAGCAAATATTGGCGATGCGGCAAAGAAATCAAAAGTTTCATCTTCACAACCACCGGTTAAAGGTGGGCGTCCTGAATTAACCGAAGCCAACATTGTTGTTTCTGGTGGACGTGGCACCAACGGTGATTTCGCGGCGGTAGAAAAATTTGCTGACGAACTTGGCGCTGCAGTTGGTGCATCACGCGCTGCAACAGATGCCGGTTGGTATCCGCATTCACATCAAGTTGGTCAGACTGGAAAGACTGTTAGCCCACAGCTTTATGTGGCATGCGGAATCTCTGGCGCAATCCAACACCGCGCTGGCATGCAGACTTCAAAGACAATCGTTGTAGTGAATAAAGATCCAGAAGCACCGCTCTTTGACATCGCAGATTTTGGGGTAATCGGTGATTTATTCAACGTTCTGCCGCAAGCAACGGATGGCATTCACGCGAAAAAGGGTTAACTTCGCAAGTGATCTAGACTGCTCCAATGAGCGTCTACCTAGATCATGCGGCAACTACGCCGATCTTTGACGTCGCAGTTAAGGCGATGACTGATGCACTTATCAAAGTTGGTAATCCTTCATCACTACATACCGAGGGACGTTCGACTCGTAAAGATGTGGAAGATGCCCGTGAGCTAATTGCAAAATCTGTTGGGTGCTTGCCATCAGAAGTTATCTTTACGGGCTCTGGTACCGAGGCAGATAACGCCGCGATCAAGGGGCTCTTCTGGAAAAGTGGTAAGCGATTAATTCTAATTAGCGCCATTGAACATCATGCCGTGCTTGATCCGGCTCGTTGGTTGGTTGAACATGAAGGCGCTGAATTAATTGAAATTCCGGTCAATAAAAATGGTGTCTTGGATTTAGATTTTCTAACAAGTTTGATCGCTAAACGCGGCGATGAAGTAGCGCTTATCTCAGTTATGCACTCCAACAACGAGACAGGAGTAATTCAACCAATCGCAGAAGTTGTGAAGATTGCCGGCGATATTCCGGTTCATACAGATGCGGTTCAATCATTTACAAAGACCCAACTTTCTTATCAAGACCTTGGCGTTACATCAATGGCGCTAAGTGCGCACAAAGTTGGCGGACCTCATGGAATTGGTGCCTTAATTTTGAAGCGTGCATATGAGATTCCTGCGCTTTTGCATGGCGGGGGACAAGAGCGCGAAATCCGCAGCGGAACACTTAATGCACCAGCCATTGTTGCCTTCGCAGCGGCTGCGGCAAGTAAAAATTATGATGCCAACCGTGTAAATGAACTTCGGAAAAGATTTGAAGAAGGAGTTCTGTTGTCGGCGCCTGATGCTTATATAAATGGTGTGGATGCACAGCGCTTACCAGGAATCTCTAACGTAACTTTTCCGGGCACGCAAAGTGATTCACTTCTTCTGCTAATGGATTCTGAGAAAGTCTCATGTTCAACTGGCGCTGCATGTAGCGCAGGTGTGCATCGTCCATCGCATGTATTGCTGGCCATGGGCCATACCGAAATAAGCGCGCAATCCTCGCTCCGTTTTTCATTAGGCGCTAACTCAACGGCTGCCGATGTAGATTTCGCACTATCAGTGCTTCCAAAAGTTATCGAACGTGGACGGGCGGCAAATCAGAAATGAAAATTATTGCCGCAATGAGCGGAGGAGTTGATTCAGCAGTTGCTGCAGCTCGCGCTGTTGAAGCCGGCCACGAAGTAATTGGCGTGCATCTAGCACTGGCATCTAATCCTCAGAAATATCGCTCGGGTGCGCGCGGCTGCTGCACAATCGAGGATTCACATGATGCTCGTCGCGCCGCAGACAAAATCGGCATTCCTTTCTATATCTGGGATATGGCAGAAGAATTTCATGATGGAGTCGTTGAAAACTTTCTATCTGAATACGCAGCAGGACGTACACCAAATCCATGTCTTCGTTGCAACGAGAAAATTAAATTTGCTGCTGTTTTAGATCGTGCAAAGGCGATGGGTTTCGATGGCGTTGTAACCGGGCACTACGCACGTACTCAGATTGGCCCAATGGGAAAAACTCTGCATCGTGCAATTGATCCGCTTAAAGATCAGTCATATGTTCTTGCGGTGTTAACCACTGAGCAAATAAATGGCGCAATATTTCCATTAGGCGATACTGAAAAAGTTGATATTCGTATTGAAGCCGAAGCCCGTGGCTTAGCGGTTGCACAAAAGCCAGATAGCCATGACATTTGTTTTGTCCCATCGGGTGATAACGCAGGTTGGTTACGAGATCGGTTGGGCAGTGAAGTTGGACCGATTGTTGATAACGCTGGCAACAAAATAGGTGAACATAAAGGTGCATACACTTACACAATCGGACAACGTAAAGGTCTGGGCTTAACCGTTCCAACGGCTGATGGATCACCACGTTTTGTTTTGAAAATCGAACCCGTTACTAACACCGTCGTCGTTGGTGCCCGCGAAGAACTTGCGGTTAGCAAGCTAGTTGGCGAGAAGACAATTTGGTGCGGACCCGCAGTGGATGAAAAGCCACTACATGGATTTGCTCAAGTGCGCGCTCATGGAGCGGCGCTAGATTGCACTTATTACTTTGATGGGAAAAATCTGGTTGCCGAACTAGATAAACCTTTACTTGGAATTGCCAATGGCCAGGCGCTAGTTATTTATGATGGCGATCGCGTTGTCGGATCGGCAACTATCTGCGAGAGCGCATGACAAATCAAGCCCGCCACCGAATCTCTGAATTAACAAAAGAGATTCGCGATCACCAATTCAAGTACTACGTATTAGATGCTCCAACGATTACCGATGCGCAATTTGATTCACTTCTTAAAGAGTTACAAGCACTTGAGGCAAAGCATCCAGAACTACTAGAACCAGATTCTCCAACTTTGGGCGTCGGCGGTGGATTTTCGACAACTTTTGATCAACACGATCACATCGAAAAAATGATGAGCCTCGACAATGTTTTCGATATCGAAGAACTTGCAGCATGGTTTGATCGAGTTGAAAAGGAAAGCCCAAATCCAAAATATTTATGCGAATTAAAAGTTGATGGACTAGCAATTAATTTGTTATATGAGAACGGCCAGTTAACCAGAGCACTTACCCGTGGCAATGGTGTTACGGGCGAAGATGTGACGCTAAATGTAAAAACCATCGCAGGTCTTCCACATTCACTTGCCGGAAAAAAAATCCCATCGTTAATTGAAATCCGTGGCGAAGTTTTTCTACCAGTCGCTGCCTTTAACCAATTAAATGAAGAGTTAGAGGAAGCGGGCAAGCAATTATTTGCTAATCCCCGCAACTGCGCAGCAGGTTCGCTTCGACAGAAAGATCCACGCATAACCGCTAGCCGAGCTCTAGATGTCGTCGTTCACGGAGTTGGTGCCAACGAGGGTATTTCTTTCGTATCGCAGTCAGATGCGTATTCACAATTGAAATCCCTGGGTATGCCAACATCCGAGCGCTATAAGGTTTGTGGCACGCGTTCTGAGGTCAAGGAATTTATCGAGTACTACAACGAACATCGCCACGATGTAGAACACGAAATTGATGGCGTTGTAATTAAAGTCGATGATCTCGCCGAGCAAAAGAAATTAGGGTTTACCTCACGCGCACCTAAATGGGCGATCGCCTATAAATATCCGCCAGAAGAAGTCACAACTAAATTGCTTGATATTAAAGTAAGCGTTGGTCGCACTGGTCGCGTAACTCCATTTGCATTTATGGAACCGGTTAAAGTCGCGGGGTCGACTGTTACCAACGCAACGCTGCACAATCAAGAAGAGATCGAACGCAAGGGCGTCTTGATCGGTGACACCGTAATCATCCGCAAGGCCGGAGATGTAATCCCGGAAGTACTTGGCCCTGTTTTAGATAAGCGCACTGGCAAAGAACGTGCCTTCGTCATGCCCACTAACTGCCCCGAATGTGGAAGTGAATTACGTGCAATTACCACTGGTGATGTGGATATTCGCTGCCCAAATACCCAGAGTTGTCCCGCACAATTGCGCGAACGAATTTATTACATAGGCTCCCGTGCTGCGCTAGATATTGATGTCCTTGGTTTGGAAGCTGCTATCGCGCTCTTAAATGATCAGATCATTACCGATGAATCAGAACTTTTTGATTTAACCACCGAATCACTTACTCGCTCTGAATTCTTTACTAAGAAAGATGGCAGTACCGGTAAAAATACCGAGAAGTTATTAGCTGCTCTAGAAACTGCGAAGACTCGTCCGCTTTGGCGAATAATTGTTGCGCTATCAATCCGCCACGTTGGGCCAATTGCTGCAAAATCGCTAGCCAATAATTTTGGATCAATGGATGCGATTTCCAAAGCCAGCGTTGCCGAACTATCCGATATTGACGGGCTTGGCGAAACGATCGCACAATCAATTGTTGAGTGGTTTACCGTTGATTGGCATCGCAACATTATTAAGAAATGGGAAGCTGCCGGCGTAGTCATGCAGGCACAGGCTGGCGAGCAACTGCCGCAAACTTTGGCCAACCTTACTTTCGTTGTCACTGGCGGATTGGAAAATTTCACACGTGATTCAATTGCCGAAACAATCACCGTACATGGTGGCAAAGCCGCGGCAGCAGTATCAAAGAAAACGGATTATGTTTTAGTAGGCAGCGACCCAGGATCAAAACTGGCAAAAGCCCAAGAACTCGGCGTCCCAATCATTGATGAGGCGCGCTTTTTAGAGTTACTCGCAGGGCGGGGGTAGTCTGTACCCATGATTATCGCTTCTGAACAACTTCGCGAACTGCCAGCCCCACCAATCGCATTCGGTATTGGTGCCTTCATCGTATTTTCCGTCTTTCTATATCTAGTTCTTCGACTAGATAACGATTAATTCTTTAGCCATTCAGCAGGTTTGATTTTGGCAAAGATTGCAATTTACGGTGGAACATTTGACCCGATTCATAAAGGGCATTTACACGTAATTGAACAAGTAATTTTGCAAGGTGTTGCTGATCGCATTCTCTTGATCCCTGCCGGAGAACCTCTGCTTCGCGATTCTCATCCAGTTGCATCTGGAGCAGATCGACGTGCGATGTGCGTGCAAGCGCTCAAAGATTTGCCTAATGAAATATCAAAGCAGGTAGAAGTTAATCCAATCGAGATTCTGCGTTCTGGACCAAGCTATGCAATCGATACCGTTGATGCAGTTGCGCAAACCTATCCAGATGATCAAATTCTGATGATCCTTGGAACCGATGCCTACGCCAAAATCGCACAGTGGCATCGCAGCGATGAATTACAGGATAAAGTCGACTTCATAGTTATTGATCGTCCAGAATTTCCTGGCTCTCCAACCATAGATATTGGAGCACTTGATATTTCTGCAACACGAGTTCGCGCAGGCGAACAAGACGCTCTTTCACCTCATGTAGCAACCTATATAAAGGAGCACAACCTCTATGCCCGCAAGTAAGAGCGTTATCGAGTTGACCCAGGTTGCAGCTCGCG
>CANGVO010000014.1 GCA_947457445.1 Actinomycetota bacterium
GAAGAAACTGCTTGGACTGAAGCGTTCCAGAAGGCTGCCGGCAACTAAGTGTCATTTGACGCTACCTCTGCACGTGGAGATTTAATACTCACAAGAATCACTAAGGAGTACGGTGATTTCAAAGCGGTAGATGATCTCTCGCTTACTATTCCAAAGGGATCATTCTTTGCTCTGCTCGGTCCGTCGGGTTGCGGTAAAACCACAACACTTCGAATGATTGCAGGATTAGAAGAACCAACCGTTGGAAGTATTCATTTGGGTGAAACCGATATCACTACGACTAAGCCTTACCAACGTCCAATCAACACAGTTTTTCAGAACTACGCGCTATTTCCGCACCTAACAATTTTTGAAAATATCGCCTTCGGTCTCCGTCGTCGCGGTATCAAAGATGTTGATGCAGAAGTGAACAAGGTTCTTAACCTGGTTGAACTTCCTCACCTTTCGGGTCGAAAGCCAACTCAGTTATCAGGTGGCCAACAACAGCGCATCGCACTTGCGCGCGCGATTGTTAACCGACCCGCGTTGTTGCTTCTAGATGAACCGTTAGGTGCCCTTGATTTAAAGCTTCGCCGCCAAATGCAGATTGAACTTAAATGGATTCAAAAAGAAGTCGGCTTGACTTTCGTTCACGTAACTCACGATCAGGAAGAAGCCATGACCATGGCAGACACCATCGCAGTTATGAACGAGGGAAAAATCGAGCAAATGGGATCGCCCGCTGATCTATATGACAATCCCGAGACAGCATTCGTTGCCAACTTCCTCGGTCAATCAAACTTAATCAAAGGCACAATCACAGGAAATGACGGAAACGCTTTGGTTGTAGATCTATACGGACAAAAAGTCTCGATTCCAAAGAGCCGTTCACATGCAGTCGATAATTCTATTTATGCTGGTATTCGCCCAGAAAAATTCCGAATCTCTCTGTTAAATACTCCAGTATCTGGAAATGTTTTGTCTGGTGGTCGAATTGAAGATGTTTCATATATCGGTGTTTCAACCCAGTACCAAGTAGCGATGCCTTGGGGGCAAGAACTAATTGTCTTTGAGCAAAATGACGACGGAGTAGCTCCATTTAATAAGGGTGATGCGGTAAATATTTCTTGGGAGCCAGTTTTCGGTTTCGCACTTCGTGGCGATGAAGATGTAACAGCTGGTTCTGAAGTTAACCCTGAAGTTCTAGACGAAGAGTAAGCAAGAATTTCGATGGGAAAGATTCGTACTCCGTACCTTTTATTGTTACCGGGTTTTGCTTTCCTGTTTACTTTCTTTATCTTGCCGATAGTTAATCTGGCTCAGACATCAACGCAGACTCCGGTTGGTGGGGGAGATACTGGTCAATATGAACAGACTTTCCGTTTCCAAAACTATATCGATGCCTTTGTCGAAAATAAGGAACAGTTTGGTCGCTCATTTGTTTATGCGCTGATCGCAACGCTTTTAGCTCTTGCGATTTCATATCCTCTGGCATATGCGATCGCATTTAAGGCGGGAAAGTATAAGAACTTTCTTTTGGTCTTAGTCGTAGCGCCTTTCTTTACTTCTTTCTTGCTCCGTACCG
Organism: Actinomycetota bacterium; assembly: GCA_947457445.1. Classification (GTDB taxonomy): domain Bacteria; phylum Actinomycetota; class Actinomycetes; order Nanopelagicales; family Nanopelagicaceae; genus Planktophila. Next base: position 1,565 of record CANGVO010000014.1, read on the forward strand.
TTGCATGGAAGCAAATACTTGGCGAGGAAGGTTTTGTTGTTCCGACGCTACGAACTATCGGAATCATCAGCGACAGTACGACGCTTACATCGACCTCTTTTGCAGTCGTTATGGGCATGACATATAACTTCTTGCCATTTATGACTTTGCCACTCTATGCCTCAATAGATCGTATCGATCCGCGCACGCTTGAAGCGTCAGGTGATCTTTATGCCAATGGTTTTACGACTTTCCGCAAGGTAACCCTTCCGCTATCTATGCCAGGCGTTGTGGCAGGTACTTTGCTTACTTTTATTCCAGCCGCGGGTGACTATGTGAACGCTGCGATTTTGGGAAGCCCAAATACAAAGATGATCGGTAACGTTATTGAATCTCGTTATTTTAAGATCGTTGACTACCCAACTGCAGCCGCACTTTCATTCACATTGATGGCTGCAATTTTGATTCTAGTTACCATTTACATTCGTAAAGCCGGAACGGAGGAGTTGGTATGAGCAAGAAAATTGCAGACCCAACTATTCCTACAATTCCTTTCGCGGCAAAGTTCCAACGTTGGTTTGGTCGCAATCTAATTCGCGTATATATGGTCTTGGCATTTACTTATTTGTTCATTCCAGTTGCCTACACATTTGCTTTCTCATTTAACGATTCGGGAAAAAGTAATCTAATCTGGAAGGGTTTCACTTTAGATAATTGGAAGAACCCATGCGGGGCCCCAGAAGTCTGTAACGCTCTTGCTAACTCGATAAAGATTGGCTTCCTGGCAACGCTCTTCTCTACAATTTTAGGAACAATGATCGCTTTTGCTATAGGCCGCCATAAATTTAAGGGACGTTCAACCTCTAACCTGCTCATTTTCTTACCTATGGCTACACCCGAAATTGTTTTAGGTGCTTCATTACTCTCGTTGTTCCTAGTCTTTAAAATTAATCCAGGATTCTGGCCAACCGTGATTGCTCACGTGATGTTCTGTATTTCCTTCGTTGTGGTTACCGTGAAAGCACGTATTGCCAGTCTTGACCCGCGGCTGGAACAAGCCGCGATGGATTTATACGCAAATGAATTTCAAACATTTAGAAGAGTTACCTTGCCTTTAGTTGCGCCTGGAATCGCAGGGGCAGCGCTCCTAGCTTTTAGTCTTTCCTTCGATGATTTTATTATTACCAATTTCAATTCCGGCACCGTTATTACATTTCCGAAATTTGTATACACAGCGGCTGCACGCGGCATCCCCGCGCAGGCAAATGTAATTGGTTCGGGCATGTTTTTCCTCGCCCTTGCAATAGTTATAGCGGGGCAGTTCATTAATCGCCGCAAAGCGCGCTAATATAACCTTCAACTACTAGTAGTAATTGCAGAGGTGATTTCCGGTATTTCCGGAAAACGTGATGGCGACCATCGACCCATCGATTCTTAAACATTTATCGCATATGCAACCACAGCTTTATTGGTTGGATGAAGACCCACTTGAACCGCAACCTCACCCAACACTAATAGGTGATGTGACCGCCGACTTATGCATTGTTGGCGCGGGTTACACAGGTTTATGGACAGCGCTTTTGGCAAAGGAAGCCAATCCAGATCGTGAAGTAGTTGTAATCGAACAGCGCGAAACTGGTGCAGGAGCATCAGGTCGCAATGGTGGTTTTTGCAGTTACTCACTAACTCATGGCTTCATGAACGGTTATAGCCGCTTTAAAGATGAGATGGCTGTGATTGAAAGGCTTGGCCGTCAGAATATAGACGCCATCGAATCCACCATTAAGAAGTTCGGAATTGAATGTGATTTTGAGTGGAATGGCGAACTCCGTGTGGCTGTAGAAGATTGGCAGATGACCGGACTCATCGAAGAGGCCGAACTACGAAATTCTTTCGGCGACAATGTAGAACTCTTAAATCAAGAACAAATCCAATCCCGAATCAAATCTCCAATTTATAAAGGCGCTCTCTGGGATCCAGATGGCACCGCACTCGTTGACCCAGCGCGTTTAGTTTGGGGCTTGGAACGTGCTTGCATAAGTCTTGGCGTAAAAATCTTTGAGAATTCACATGTTGATCGCTTGGAACGAACCAAAAATGGCATGATCGTGTACACGCCATACGGAAGTGTTTACGCAGCCAAAGTCGCCCTGGCTACCAATGTTTTCAAATCGCTAATCAAGCGCGCGCATAAATACGTAATTCCTGTTTATGACTTCCAGCTAGTCACCGAACCGCTAACTGCGCAACAACTTGAATCAATTGGTTGGAGCGAACGTGAAGGATTATCTGATGCTGGTAATCAATTTCATTATTACCGGCTTACTAAAGATAACGAAATTCTTTGGGGCGGCTACGATGCCATTTATAACTTCCGTGGAAAAGTACGCCAGGAATATGAAACTGATGCAGAGACCTATGCTCACTTGGCTGAAGCTTTCTTAGAGACTTTCCCTCAGTTAAAGGGAATTAAATTCACCCATGGTTGGGGCGGTGCAATTGATACTTGTTCGCGCTTTTCACCTTTCTGGGGAACTGCATACCAAGGACGAGTCGCATATGTACTTGGCTACACCGGTTTAGGTGTTGGTTCTACTCGATTTGGCGCGCAGGTGATGTTAGATTTGTTAGACGGCGTCGACAACGAGCGAACCAACTTGCGCATGGTGCGCAAGAAACCAATGCCATTTCCCCCTGAGCCATTTAAGTTCATATTTATCAGACTTACGCAGTGGTCCATAAATAAGGCCGATCAAAATGATGGCAAGCGCAATCTTTGGCTAAAACTTCTCGATTCGCTCGGGCTTGGTTTCGATTCTTAAAGAATTGCGCCTATCCTTAAGCAATGGTCAACCACGGCAATATGTACGGGCCAAGTTTTACCTTTCTTGGAATCCCGCAATGCGATTTAGATGATCCGAAAACTTTTGCAGATGCGGATGTAATCATTATTGGTGCACCAATTGATTCGGGAACATCTCATCGCTCAGGTGCAAAATTTGGTCCGCAAGCAATTCGTGGTGGAGATTATTTGCCGCATGATGCAGAACGCCCACATTTAGCCCTACGGATAGATTCCTTAAAAGCGCTCAAAGTCTATGATGCCGGGGATTTAATGATGCCACCGGGCGATCTTGTTCAGTCGCTTAAAGTTTTAGAAGAGGCCACTGAAAAAATTTCTCGAGCTGGCAAAATTCCGGTTATTCTTGGTGGCGATCATTCGATCGCATCTGCTGATGTTGCCGGGATTGCAAATCACCGCGGGCTCGGCAAGATTTCAATGATTCACTTTGATGCCCATGCCGACACCGGTGAAGATCAATTTGGGGCACTAGTCGGGCACGGAACACCAATGCGTCGCTTAATCGAAAGCGGTTCTGTACGCGGAGATCGCTTCTTGCAATTGGGACTGCGCGGTTATTGGCCTGATAGCAAAACACTTGATTGGATGCGTGATCAAGGTATGCGTTCTTATGAAATGACCGAAATCCACCATCGTGGATTAAACACTGTGTTGGACGAATCATTTGCAACGCTAACCGATGAATGCGATGGCGTCTTTTTATCGGTTGATATCGATGTTGTTGATCCGGGTATGGCGCCCGGAACCGGAACGCCAGAGCCCGGGGGAATGACAAGTCGCGAATTACTTGAAGCGGTACGCCGCATCTGTTTAGAACTTCCTGTCGTAGGAATAGATATCGTTGAAGTTGCTCCACCGTTTGATTCAGCAGATATCACCGCAATATTGGCAAACCGCGTTGTACTTGAAGCGCTTTCTGCAATCGCAAAGCGCCGCAGCGGAACTCCTTATTCACCAACCCAAAATCTGCTCGATCGTTAATTCCTAGGTAATTAAAATGAAAGATTTAGTAATCCTTGGTTCCACCGGTTCTATTGGTGTTCAGGCTTTAGAAATAGTTGAAGCAAATCCATCTCAATTCCGCGTTGTTGCAATTACTGCTGCCGGCAATAATCCGCAAGCCTTAATCGAGCAGGCTAAGAAATTTAAAGTTTCAGTTATTGGCGTTGCCACTAATGCCGAATTAATCCGAAATGCGCTGCCAGATGCGACTGTTATTGATGGGGCAGATGCATCTACTGAAATTGCTGCGATTACTTGCGACGTGGTTCTTAATGCAATTACAGGGTCAATTGGTCTTGGTCCAACTTTGGCGGCGTTAAAGGTTGGAAATCGCGTTGCACTAGCCAATAAAGAATCTCTCGTAGCCGGTGGTGATTTAGTGATGAAGATTGCTAAAACCGATCAGTTGCTACCTGTAGATTCTGAGCATTCCGCTCTTTGGCAATGCCTAATGGGTGAAAAGAAAAGCGAAGTTTCCAAGTTAGTTTTAACGGCTAGCGGCGGACCATTTCGTGAGCGATCTGATCTAAGTGAAATCTCAGTTGCAGAAGCACTTAACCACCCAACTTGGACAATGGGTCCAGTTGTAACAATTAACTCAGCAACCTTGATGAATAAAGGTCTAGAGATAATTGAAGCTCATTACTTATTTGATATGCCATATTCACAAATCGAGGCGGTGATACACCCACAATCAGTTATTCACTCGATGGTGCAATATGTTGACGGTTCAACGATTGCGCAAGCCTCACCTCCAAATATGAAGGGGCCAATCTCATTGGCAATCAATTTTCCAGATCGCGTGAAAGGTGCAACTGCATCAATCGATTGGTCGACATCTCACACATGGACTTTCTCTCCAATTGATGGCGTTCGTTTTCCAGCAATTGATCTCGCTCGCCGCTGCGGAACTTTGGGTGGGGGATTACCCGCAATTTTTAACGCAGCTAATGAAGTTTGCGTTGCCGCCTTTATCGCAGAAAAAATTGGATTTACCTCAATTATCGAAACTGTGGAAGAAGTTGTTCAATCTTTAGGCCCTAAGTCCGCAGGCGTCTTGCGAGATCTTTCAGATGTCAGTGCAATCGAGAATGATGCACGAAAGATCGCCCAAGAACTCATCTCGAAAGTAGCCCGCTAATGCAAATACTCGGAATCTTCGCCTTTATTTTTGCCCTTCTCTTTTCTGTAATGGTTCACGAGTTCGGACATTACTTAACTGCCCGTAAATTTAATATGCGCGTTTCTGAATTTTTCTTGGGATTTGGAAAACGCATTTGGTCCTTTCGCCGTGGGGAAACTGAATTTGGAGTAAAGGCCATACCTGCTGGTGGTTACTGCCGTATAGATGGCATGACCCCCGATGATGAAATGCCAGAAGGTGAAAGTGGGCGCGCTTTTTATAGCGCAACTTCGGGTAAGAAATTAATAGTTTTAGGTGCCGGATCTTTCTTACATTTCGTTCTCGGTTATTTACTTCTCTTTATTTTATTATCAGGTGTAGGTGTAAATCAGGTTCTTCCAGTAATTGATAAGGTTGCTGCAAATAGCGCAGCAGCTGCTGCAGGCTTCGAAAAAGGCGATGAAATAATCGCAATAAACGGCGATCGTTCTACTGATTGGCAAGATCAGTTAAATAAAATCCTTAATTCCGAAGGCCGAGAACTGACTTTTACAATTAAGCGCGATGGTGTTGAGCAAGATATCTCTGCTGCGCCAAGAATGACAGATATTGAAGATGGCACTTCGCGTTATGTTCTGGGTATCGTAAATGAGTTTGGCACCAAGCGACTTGGAATTCTTACATCCGTTTCATCAGCCGCCAAGTTAACCTGGTCTTTCACAACCGCATCCGTTAAAGCTCTAATTCAACTACCAACAAAGATTCCAGCACTTTGGGGCCAAACTTTTGGCGGAGAAAAGCGCGATGAGAATGGCTTGGTTGGCGTGGTCGGAGTCGCTCGTGTATCAGGCCAAGCCGCTTCAAGTGGAGATCTGTCTCCATCCGAAAGAATAGGCACCTTCATTCTTATTGTGGCCAGCCTAAATATATTTGTTGGTTTATTTAATTTACTGCCAATTCTTCCGTTAGATGGTGGACATATGGCGGTAGCAATTGCAGATGAAATACGAGCGCTCTTTGCCAGATTGCGTGGCCGCGCGAGACCAGCTGCGATAGATGTGAAAGTGCTTACACCAATTACTGCCGTCGTCTTTGTTATTCTCGCCGCCCTGACGGTCTTGCTGCTAATTGCAGATATTTTCAATCCAATTTCACTAAACCTTTAACGGTTGAATAGGCCGATCTCTCATTTTTGAGGCAGAATATCCCCATGGTTGATCTTGGAATTCCTAGCGCCCCACCAGCACCGTTGCACCCACGTCGCAAGACTAAGCAACTAAAAGTTGGCAGCATCGGCGTCGGAAGTGATTCTCCAGTCAGCGTGCAATCAATGTGCACCACACTCACATCAGATGTAAATGCAACCTTGCAGCAAATTGCCGAACTAACCGCAGCCGGTTGTCAGATAGTTCGTGTGGCGGTTCCGAGCCAAGATGACGCTGATGCCTTAGCGCAGATAGCAAAGAAATCTCAGATTCCAGTAATTGCAGATATTCACTTTCAACCAAAATATATTTTTGCAGCAATCGATGCGGGTTGTGCCGCCGTTCGTGTAAATCCCGGAAACATCAAGCAATTTGATGACAAGGTAAAAGAAGTTGCTAAGGCAGCTGGCGATGCAGGTATTCCAATTCGTATCGGAGTTAACGCCGGTTCATTAGATCCACGTTTATTGGCTAAGTATGGAAAAGCAACGCCTGAGGCACTTGCTGAATCTGCGCTCTGGGAAGCATCTCTATTTGAAGAACATGGCTTCTCGAATCTAAAGATTTCAGTTAAACATCATGATCCAGTCACGATGGTTAACGCTTACCGAATCCTGGCCGCTAAATGTGATTACCCACTTCACTTAGGTGTTACAGAAGCAGGACCGGCATTTCAGGCCACGATTAAATCTGCTACTGCTTTTGGAATTTTGTTGGCAGAAGGTATTGGCGACACCATTCGTGTCTCTATGTCTGCGCCTCCTGTCGAGGAAGTTAAAGTTGGAATTTCAATTCTCGAATCATTAAATCTGCGTCAACGTAAGTTGGAAATTGTCTCTTGCCCATCTTGCGGACGCGCACAAGTCGATGTTTACACATTGGCTGAAAAAGTTCAGGCCGGTCTCGAAGGTATGACTGTTCCATTACGCGTTGCTGTTATGGGTTGTGTAGTAAACGGACCTGGTGAAGCGCGCGAAGCAGATCTCGGTGTGGCATCAGGAAACGGCAAAGGTCAGATATTTGTTAAGGGTCAGGTCATCAAGACCGTTCCAGAAGCGATGATTGTGGAAACTCTTATTGAAGAAGCGATGCGTCTTGCCGAAGAAATGGAAGCCGCAGGAGTTCTTTCAGGCGAACCTTCCGTCACAGTCAAGTAATTACGCGATAAGGTTGCGCCCATGTTGCGCATGTCCACCTTATTTCTACGCACACTGCGTGATGACCCAGCGGATGCCGAAGTTCCAAGTCATAAGCTCTTGGTTCGCGCTGGATATATCCGCCGAATAGCGGCCGGAATTTACTCTTGGCTTCCACTTGGCTTAATCACTTATCGCAATATCGAGAACATCGTTCGTGATGAAATGGATAAGGCCGGCTTTCAGGAAGTTCACTTTCCGGCGCTCTTGCCCCGCGAGCCGTACGAGGCGACAAACCGATGGGCAGATTACGGACCATCACTTTTTCGTTTGCAAGATCGCAAGGGTGGCGATTACTTACTAGCACCTACGCACGAAGAGATGTTTACCTTGATGGTCAAAGGCGAATACTCGTCTTACAAAGACTTGCCACTAATTATTTATCAGATCCAGAACAAATTTCGAGACGAAGCACGTCCCCGCAGCGGCATCATCCGCGGACGTGAATTTGTCATGAAAGATTCGTACTCATTTGATCTAACAGATGAAGGCTTGGATATTTCCTACCAAAAACATCGTGATGCTTATGTAAAGACATTTGAACGCCTGCATCTTAAGTACAACATTGTTAAAGCAGTCTCTGGCGCAATGGGCGGATCAAAGTCTGAGGAATTTTTAGCACCTTGCGAAACAGGCGAAGATACATACGTGCTCTGCCCTAAATGTGGATTTGCCGCAAATGTAGAAGCGATGATCACCAAGGTTGCACCATCTGATTCATCTAACGTTCCAGCGATTGAAGAGTTAGATACCCCGAATACACCGACAATCGATTCACTAGTTGCAGTTCTAAACGAAAGATTCGGTGGAGGATTTACTGGCGCTTCAACGCTAAAGAACGTAATGCTAATGGCAGATAACAAGGCAATTTCAGTTTTAGTCCCCGGAGATCGCGAAGTAGACCTGAAGCGTTTACAAGCAGGACTTGCCGGCGTTGAAGAGTTACGCACATTTGAAGAAGCAGACTTTGCAAAGTTTCCTTCATTGGTTAAGGGTTACATCGGACCACAAGATGCCGCCAAATCTGGCATCACTGTTTATGCCGATCCAAGAGTTGCACCAGGAACTTCATGGGTTACCGGTGCCAATAAAATAAATCGCCACGCACGTTATGTGGTTAACGGTCGCGATTTCACACCTGATGCATATATCGAAGCAGCCGAGATTCGTGAAGGAGATTCATGCCCTGAATGTTCAACCGCTGTAATCATTGATCGCGCGATTGAAATCGGCCATATTTTTCAACTTGGACGTAAATATTCCGAAGCGCTCGGCTTAACTGTTCTTGATCAAAATGGTAAATCTCAAGTAGTAACGATGGGATCTTACGGAATCGGTGTATCACGTGCTGTTGCAGCAATAGCTGAGCAAAGCTATGACCAGATAGGACTTTGTTGGCCACTCGAAATTGCGCCTGCGAAAGTTCATATCGTTGCGACAGGTAAAGAAGATTTACCGTTTGATACCGCTGCAGATATTGGAACAAAGTTGGAAGCCGCTGGAATTTCTGTGATGCTAGATGATCGTCGTGATCCAAGTGCTGGCGTTAAGTTTAAAGATGCTGAACTAATTGGCATTCCAGTAATCATGGTTGTCGGAAAATCACTTGCCGAAGGTAAAGTCGAGCTGCGTAATCGCAAGACGGGTGAAAAGTCAGAGGTTGCCGTAGACCAAGCAGTTACTGCTGTCGCCGCATTGATTGCCACCCTCTCCTAAAGTGTTTGTTGATTTAACTCTCTACACTTTTTTATTTCTTGCTCTTGCTGCTTTTTGTGCCGGCCTCATAGATGCGATCGCTGGTGGGGGAGGCTTGATTCAACTCCCGGCGCTTCTGATCGGGTTAGAAAAGTATGAAACCGTAGTAATTCTAGGAACAAATAAAGTTCCCTCAGTTTTTGGAACAACCGCATCAGCGTTGATTTATCGCCGAAATATAAAAACCGATCCCAAGCTTCTTCTGGCAATGGCGCTGCCAGCTTTTCTTGGGTCGATGGGGGGAGCTTCTTTAGCGTCTCGAATCCCCACTGAGATTCTAAAACCAATTGTTGTCGTACTTTTGATTGCAGTGCTCGTCTATACATGGAAGAGACCACAGCTGGGCTTAATCGAATCAATGCGCCACAACCAGTTAAATAGATTACGAATCGCCTCGGTCGCTGCGCTGATCATTGGTTTCTACGATGGACTGATCGGTCCTGGCACTGGATCATTCTTGGTATTGACACTTGTTGCAGTTTTCGGTTTTGCTTTTCTCTCAGCGTCGGCTATCGCCAAGGTTGTAAACGTTGCAACCAATATTGGAGCAATCTTGATCTTTGGGCTTAACGGGGAAATTCTCTGGAAAGTCGGCCTGACTTTGGCGTTCGCCAACGTTGCAGGAGGATTAATTGGAGCGAATTTGGCAGTACGCGGAGGTTCGAATCTGGTCCGAAAAGTCTTTATGGCAATCACTTTTGCGCTGATAGTTAAAGTCGGTTTCGACACATTCTTGGCGCTGTAGTAAAGTAAGCACTGAATTAAAACTTAATAAAAATTGAATAGGGAGCACGACATGTCACTGACGCAGTCAATTTCAGATCTCATTTCTCCAGCTGTTACAGAGGCTGGTTTCTATTTAGAAGAAGTCCAGATCGCATCTCCCGGAAGCCACCGCACTGTTACTTGTGTTGTAGATGGCCCAACTCCGCTAAATCTTGATCAAGTAACTGTTGTCTCGCGCATAATTTCTGAACTTCTGGACTCTGCAGAATTTATGGGAGAGACCCCCTTTACATTAGAAGTTACTTCACCTGGCGTTGATCGCCCACTTACACAAACTCGCCATTGGACCAAAAACTTAACTCGCTTGATAAAGGCAACCTTGAATGACGGAACCACAATTATTGGTCGATTGACTGAATTTGATGACAAGAGTGCAACTCTTGTAGAAAACATAAAGGGAAGAATCAAAAACCACACAGTCGCTTTTAGTGACATTAAGCGCGCAGCGGTGGAAATCGAATTCAATCGTAAAGATGCAATCGATGAATAAATCACAGGTAGATGTAGAAGCGCTGATAGCGCTTGCTTCTCATAAAGAGATTCCGCTAGAACAGTTGATCACTGAAATTGAAGCTGGAGTACTTGAAGCGTATTACCAAACACTAGAACCTAAGCGTCAGGCGCGTGCTGCAATTGACCGCGAGACCGGTGAAATATCAATTCTGGTTCCTACTTTCAATGAAATCGGCGAACGCATCTCCGAAGACCGCGATGAACCTGAGGGATTTGCGCGAACCGTAACGTCAACGGTAAGACAAGTAATTAAATTAAAAATGCGCGCAACCAATGATGCAGAAATTGTCGGTGAATTCAGTGCTTCGGTTGGCGATGTAATATCAGGAATTGTTCAGCAAGGTCGCGACCCTAAGATGATTAACGTCAATTTAGGTCGCGTCGAAGGTCGCATACCTCCCCAAGAACAAGTCCCTGGTGAGGTTTATAACCACGGTGATCGAATTAAATGTTTTGTTGTAGAAGTTA
>CANGVO010000015.1 GCA_947457445.1 Actinomycetota bacterium
AAAAATTTGGGTGATTTAAGTCGCGTGCCCCCGACAGGATTCGAACCTGTGCACCCGCCTCCGGAGGGCGGTGCTCTATCCCCTGAGCTACGGGGGCGCAGGTATGGGATAAGGCTACCTAATCTTGCAAGGTCTAAAGAGCGCAATCCAGCAACTCCTGAAAGAATACGTGTTATGAGCGCTACAACAATGTCGACTGCATACTTTGCAACTGGTTGCTTTTGGGGCGCTGAGCGTCGCTTTTGGAAGATGGCTGGAGTAACAAACACCAGCGTCGGATATATGGGCGGATCAACTGAGAATCCAAGTTATGAAGAAGTTTGCACTGGGCGCACTGGACATGCCGAAATGGTTAAAGTGGAATTTGATTCAGCCCTTGTTTCTTATCAGCGCTTGCTGGAAGAGTTTTGGACAATGCACGATCCAACTTCGCTAAATGCGCAAGGTGGAGATATCGGCACGCAATATCGCAGCTCGATATATACAACTACCGACGAGCAGTGGGAGACCGCGCTCGCCAGCCGCGAGATTTATCAAGCCGCACTAAATGCAGCAGGCATGGATGAGATTGTCACTGAAATTCTGCCCGTGCAAGCAACTGTGTATTACTTAGCCGAGGAGTATCACCAGAAATATTTAAAGAAGAACCCCAATGGCTATGACTGCCACTCCAGTACAGGGATTGCTTTCCCGGCAGCGGTAGCAAAATGACAAAGAAAAAAGTTGAGATCGACGAGGTTGCCTTAAAAGCTAGGCTGGATCCGCTTTCCTATGAGGTATTACGAAACGCGGCGACCGAACGTCCATTTACTGGGGAATATACCGATTCGAAAACAGTGGGAATTTATCGCTGTAAAGCTTGCGATGCCGAACTTTTTCGCTCTGAGACTAAGTTTCACTCGGGATGTGGTTGGCCGTCTTTTTACGCGCCAACTGCCGAAGATGCCGTAACCCTTATTGAAGATCGCTCACTGGCACCACGGATTCGTACCGAGGTTCGTTGCGCATCATGTGATTCTCATTTGGGGCATGTCTTTGAAGGCGAAGGATTCGACGTTCCCACTGACCAACGCTGGTGCATCAACTCCGTCTCCTTGATTCTGGAAACTAAATAAATATTGCATCTTGCAACTTTCAGGAACTAGGCGTACTTTTGCAGTTAATTGCAGGGTTATTGCAGTAATTGCAGACCAGAGTTTCCAACTAGATCGGTGCCCAGATGGCAGGGATTAAAGAGATTGCAGAAGAAGCAGGCGTTTCTACTGCAACTGTCTCGCGCGCCCTAAGAGGATTTCAGCACGTTAACGATGCCACACGCGCCAAGATCATGGCTGCAGCAGAAAAACTCAACTACCCGATTACTCCCAACCAAGGCCGAAACAATTTAGGGCGGACAAACAGCGTTGGAATTGTGGCTCCCTATATTTCGCGTTGGTATTTTGCTCAGGTTATTAGTGGTGCAGAGCAAGCGCTTCGTGAAGCCGGATTAGATTTGCTGCTCTATAACTTCAGTCAGATGAAAGGGCGAGAACGTCTTTTTCAGCATCAATTACTCAAGGGACGCGTTGATGCATTAATCGTGATCAGCTTGCCTCCAACTGAAGAAGAGTTTGATTCAATGTTAAACCTAGGTATTCCAGTTTCCTTGGTTGGTATGCATCATAAAAACTGTTCTAGCGTTGCAATTGATGACGTTGCAGCTTCGCGCACAGCAACCCAACACTTAGTAAATCAAGGACATAAAAATATTGCGCTAATGTCTGGAAGACCTGATGACCCTTTTAATTTCAGCGTTCCGCAGGATCGACGCAAAGGATTTATGCAAGTACTTGCAGAAAACGGTTTGGAGTGGGAACCATCTCGCGAAGTACATGGTGATTTCACTATGAATACCGCATCCCGCGCGATGGATGATTTACTCGCTCGCCCTAATCGACCAACTGCGATTTTCTGTGAATCAGATGAAATGGCTTTCGGCGCTATGCAAGCGGCACGGCGACATGGGTTGAAGGTTCCGGAAGATATTTCAATTATGGGTTTTGATGGACATGAAATGGCTGAGTACTCAGATCTAACAACGATCGAACAACCAGTTCAGTTAATGGGCGAGATGGCTGCTTGGTCAATTATGGAAAGACTTCGTAAACCGAGCGCGGAACCTCATTCATTAATTCTTCCAACCACACTTGTTGTAAGAAACTCAACGCGGCGTCTATCGCCAAGTGAGAACTAACTGGCATACTCAACTACATGAGTGAGAGCCAGATAGTTATCCCATCTCTTTCAGAGTTGCAGACCCACCGCAGTGAAAAATGGCGTGGATTTCCACACGATGTATTGCCTTTGCCCGTCGCGGAGATGGATTTTCCGGTGGCCGAGCCCATTCGTGAAGTGCTTATAGAGATGGTTAAAACTTCAGACTTGGGATATCTCGGATCGATTCCAGAGTTAGGAACTTCATTTGCCGGTTTTGCAAAGCGACGCTGGAATTGGACTCTAGAGCCAGCATTTGTTCGCGCAGCAACTGATGTTGGTGTTGCAGTGGTTGAACTTCTCCGAGTCTTTACCAAACCTGGAGATAGAGTTTTATTCAGTTCTCCTATTTACCAAAATTTCTATACCTGGATGCGTGAGACAAATGTAGAAATGGTTGATGTTCCATACTTAATTGATCCTGCATCTACTGATGGCACGGGCTGGAGTCATGATTGGTCAGGAATTGAAGCTGCTTACAAGAGCGGTGTCGTAGTTCATCTTCTCTGTAATCCCCACAATCCGCTGGGGAAGGTTTACACCCATGAAGACTTGTTGCGAATTGCCGAACTAGCAAAAAAGCATGGAGTAATTGTAATTTCGGATGAAATTCACGCGCCTTTAACTTTTGAAGAACAGCCCTTTGTTCCATTCTTATCTCTTGGAGAAAATGCCCCTGAAGTCGGCATAACAGTTACCGCCGCAAGTAAAGGCTGGAATATCGCTGGACTAAAATGTGCAATTATCGTTTCGCAATCACAGAAAATGCACGAGAAGTTAAATGAATTAGCGCCAGCGATGCACTATCGCGCTTCATTGCTTGGGGCGTTTGCAACAGTTGCCGCTTTTGAAAAAGGTGAGCCTTGGCTTGATCAAGCGCTAGTCATATTGGATCAAAATAGACATTTGGTCGCTAATTTAATTTCATCTCGGGTTCCATCCATTAAGTATTCAATTCCTCATTGCTCATATCTCGCATGGCTTGATTTAAGCAATTTGAATCTAGGTGAAGATCCTGGAGCCGTACTGATAGATCGAGCAAAAGTGGCATTTAATTCCGGCCATATTTACGGCGAACTTGGGAAATCGTATGTGCGATTAAATTTTGCCACTAGCCCGGCAATTATCACTGAAGCGATCGAGCGCATCGCACGAGTTTTGTAATCAATAAATGTCGCTCGATAAAAAATATGATGCTGTCATTGTGGGCGGTGGCCATAACGGCTTAGTCGCTGCTACATACTTGGCTAAGGCTGGTAAAAAAGTTGTACTACTTGAAGCAGAAAACGAGCTTGGCGGAGCAACGACTAGCGTTAAACCTTTCCCAGAATTCGAAGCCCGCCTTTCAAGGTACTCATATTTAGTCTCTTTATTGCCCGATCAAATAGTTGCCGATCTTGGGATCAATTTTAAAACTTTAGAGCGTTCTATCGCTTCCTACACCCCATATTCGAAAGCCGGAAATGAAGCGGGGTTACTTGTATCCCAAAACTGGGATGCGCGAACTTCAGAGAATTTTAGAAATCTAACTGGTTCCGATTCTGAAGGAGAAGCTTGGCAGAAATTTTATGGAGAAATCGCTTTACTTGCCGAGCGAATCGCGCCATCGATGTTGCAACCGCTAAAGAGTGCAGATCAATTAAATAAAGAGATCGGATTAAGCCAAACTTGGAAATACTTAATGGAGCGCCCTATCGGTGAAGTAATTCGCGAGCGTTTCAGCGATGACATTGTGCGCGGCGTGGTACTTACCGACGCACTAATCGGAACATTTGTCTCAAGTGATGATCTTCAAGCAAACCGCTGCTTTCTCTACCATTTGATCGGGAACGGAACGGGTCAGTGGCGAGTTCCGCAGGGTGGCATGGGGGCGTTAGTCCAAGAACTCAAGCGAGTAGCGCTTGATTCGGGTGTTGAAATAATAGTGAACTCTCGAGTTTCAAATATTGATTCTGATGCATCTGGTGTCCATGTAGGAACTGAAACCGGAGCTAAATTTAGTGCGCGCGATCTTCTCTTTGCAGGTGCACCACAAACATTGGCCAAGATAAGAGGCACTTCCCAGCCAACTTCGCTCGAAGGTTCGCAGATGAAGATAAATATGCTGCTTACAAAATTGCCAAGATTGAAATCTGGAATTGATCCGAAATTAGCATTCGCTGGAACCTTTCACGTTAACGAAAGCTTCTCTCAACTAGAGAGTGCATACGAAGTTGCCAAGGCAGGCAATATTCCAACTGACCTTCCACTGGAAATGTATTGCCACACTTTGACTGATCCAACAATTCTTTCTTCGCAATTGCAGGCGTTGGGATATCAGACACTGACGCTCTTTGGATTGCACACCCCTGCTTCACTATTTGATGGCTCTCCGGAACTAGCAAAAGTAGCTGCTAAACAAGCGGCGATCGATAGTTTGAATCAGTATTTACTTGATCCAATTGAATCTGTTTTAGCAATCTGCCGAGACGGCTCTCTTGCAATCGAGGCGAAATCTCCAATTGATTTAGAAGCCGATATAGGTCTACCACGTGGCAATATCTTCCATCGTGATCTAGATTTTCCGTTTATCGAAAATGAAGATATGCCGGCACAGAAATGGGGATCTGAAACAGATCAACCTCACATTTTCTTGGCAGGTGCGGGTGCGCGCAGAGGCGGTGGCGTCAGCGGTATCGCCGGACATAATGCGGCGATGGCAGTACTCAACAACGATTAGGCTTAGCCCATGTCATCACACCGTGGCTCTGATCAAAAGCCCGAAACTATTGCAATCACCGCAGGTCGCCCTGTCGTTGCTCCCGATAGCGATTTGAATCAACCGATTTCATTGAATTCAACTTTCACCGCTGGTGGTCCAATCGGTTACGGCCGATACGGAAACGAAACTTGGACTGCTCTCGAGACAGCAATTGGTGCTCTAGAAGGCGGCGACACTCTCTCTTATTCATCTGGAATGGCAGCGGTTAGCGCTGTATTTTCGACGCTACCAGTCGGAGCCAAAGTAGTTGCATCTAATCAAGGTTATTCAGGAGTAATGACTTTACTTGGCAAGTTAACCGAAGCGAAAAAAATATGCACAACTTTAGTTTCGATTGCAGATACTAATGAGGTTATTACAGCTCTCGATGGAGCAGATCTATTGTGGCTCGAGTCGCCAACTAATCCATCTCTAGATGTCGCAGATCTTCCAGCGCTAATCAAAGCGGCAAAGTCTCGCAATATAATCGTTGCAGTTGATAACACATTTGCTACCGCGCTAATTCAAAAACCACTTTTGATGGGCGCAGATATCGTTATGAATTCTGTTACTAAGTATCTTGCGGGTCATAGCGATGTAATTCTAGGTTCGCTATCTACAAATAGCCCGGAACATTACAAAGCGCTTGAAGATGCCCGTAAATTTAATGGGTCAATCCCGGGGCCATTTGAAGCATGGCTGGCCTTGCGTGGCATTCGTACGTTCCCACTACGTTTTCAACGCGCCAGTGAAAATGCCTTGGAACTTGCTAAACGATTAAGCGGCCATTCATTAGTCGCTCGCGTGCGTTATCCCGGCCTTCCCACAGACCCGCAGCATTTGAAGGCGAAAGAGTTTATGAACGGTTTTGGAGCCATTGTCTCCTTTGAGTATGCGGGATCTGCATCGGCAACCGATCGAGTATGTGCATCATCGAAAATCATCACCAACGCAACGAGTCTTGGTGGAGTTGAATCACTTTGGGAACGCCGCCGCCGTTGGCCGATCGAAAGTTCCAGCGTTCCCGAGTCTTTAATTCGTATTTCAGTCGGGTGTGAAGATGTGGATGATCTTTGGGCAGATATTGATGCGGCGTTGCAGGCTGGAAATTAATGAAAGTTTTGCAGTTAAGCGGTATTTTTAACCCATGAAGTTTTTCCGCCGCCTCCTTGCAGCCATCGCGTTAATCGCTGTGGCTTTTCAAGCTGTCGGTTCCTTCTTATCTTGGGCCCAACGTCAAGACGATGCACCAGCAGATGCTTGGATAGATGAAGAAGATGAACTTGAGGATGCCTAAGTGGCACAAGTTGAATACATTCCCGGAACCTGCAATATCGGTGGGAGTGAATTAAAGAGCCGAAGGATTGTTGCTGCTATTGGCTTACTCCTTTCTCTAGTTACTTTGATTTCATTTATTTCAACTGATGTTCCACGTGCAGCTCGATTGGGAATATTTCTACCTTTACTTGTGATGTCAGTTGGTTGGGTGCAATCTCGTAAGAAATTCTGTTTAGCATATGGATTTGCGGGAACTTTTAACTTTGGAAAATTAGGAAGCGTTTCGCGCGTTGCAGACCCAATTGCCCGCGCAGCGGATCGCAAGACTGCCTTGAAGATTATTGGTGAATGCGTACTTTATGCCGCTGTGCTGACTGCGCTGGTTGTAGCGCTACCCCTTTAAAATTTCCTGAAAAATTCTTTATTACCTATTTCTTTACTGGCTTTTTAGTGCCATTGTTAGGTAGCAACTCAATCGTAAAGGGAGAGTATATGAAGATTGTTATTCATGCTCGTCATGCAGAACTAGCGGCAGATTTTCGCGAAATAGCAGAAGAGAAATTGCTAAGCATGGAAAGATTTAGTGTGACGATTGAAAGAGTAGAAGTTGAAATATTGCACGAGCAAAATCCTCGGCAAGGCAAACACTCACATCGCGTAATCCTCACATCACACGGATCTGGCCCATTAATGCGCGCCGAAGCTGCTGAATTCAACGATGTCGCGGCATTTGATGCCGCAATTAAAAACTTTGAATTGCAGATTCGCAAACATCATGAACGCTCAAAATCACATGATCGCAAGACGTTACGCAATATGCCGATCGTGGTTAACGAATAGCAACCCAAGCCGATGTAGCCGGTGGCAGAATTAATGAGCCGTCGGCCAATACAACTTTGAAGTTAGAGCCGATAGCCAATTTTCCAACGCTTGGAATCTCTATGACTTCATTGCCGGCGTTCAAATAGATGGCATATTCACCACGGGCAAACGAGAGTAATTCAGTTTCGCCGCGGTTAACCCAAGTTATATCTCCGGTTCCGACGAGATGCTCACGTCGAATCGCAAGTGCGCTACGGTAAAGATGAAGCGTGCTCTCTAAATTCTTTTCTTGATCAGCAACGCTTAGGCCACGCCATGATTGCGGAATTGGTAACCAAGGCTTTCCAGAGGAAAACCCAAAAGTAGCGCTTTCTCCATTCCACGGCATCGGAACTCGCGCACCATCGCGACCCTTTTGCACACCATTTGTTCTAAAGAATGCTGGATCTTGGCGATCCGAGTCAGCTAGATCCGCATCTGGTAAACCAAGTTCTTGTCCGTTGTAGATGTAACAAGATCCAGGAAGAGCCATGACAAAGAGCGCCAAAGCGCGGGATGCTTGATCTCCGTGACGTGATGCCACGCGTGGTGTGTCATGGTTGCTCAGCGCCCAAGTTGCTGGTGCGTCGACTTGGTGAAGCATCTCAAGAGTGTCATTAATGCATTTATAAAGGAATTTTGCTTCGAATGGAGCAACCAATAAATCAAAGTTAAATACTTGCTGCAATTCGTCATGGCGCACATATCTTGTGGCGCGCACAGGTGGGTGCACCCAAGCTTCTGCCACCGCCATTACATCTCGATTGTAAGAATCAAATAACTTTCGCCACTTGCGATAGATGGGATGCACTCCATCACGATCAAAGAAGGGAACGCTAGAAAGCAAATCTCCACGCGTCTCTGCTGACATCTCTACATCGAGTCGCAGAGCATCGCTAAGTCCCTGTGGATCATGGTGATCGATGAGGATATTTTCTTTAGCCAAACCATGCGCAACATCAATTCGGAATCCATCTGCTCCAAGGTCTAGCCAAAATCTAAGCGTTTTTTCAAAATCATCTGACACATCTGAATTTTCCCAATTTAGATCCGGTTGAGACGAGTCAAATAAGTGAAGGTAATACTGCGCTGATCCATCCGCAGTTTCTACTTGGGTCCAGGCTGGTCCGCCAAAGAGTGAAATCCAGTTATTTGGGGGAGTTCCATCTGCTTTAGCATCATGGAAATGAAAGCGGTCGCGCTCAGGGGATCCTTTTGGTGAGGCAACGGCATCTTTAAACCATTGATGTTGATCCGAGAAATGATTAGGCACAACGTCAACAAGTACCTTCAAACCTAATTCATGAGCACGCTTGATCATCGCTTTAGCATCATCGAGATTGCCAAATCTTGGGTCTACATCTCTTGGGTCGGCGACATCGTACCCACCATCTTTATTTGGTGATTTGTAAAAAGGGCTAAGCCAGATTGCATCAACGCCGAGTGATTGCACATGTTCAAGGTGTGAAGTAATTCCGGGAAGGTCGCCTTCACCGTCGCCATTGCTATCAAAGAAAGAGCGTGGATAAATCTGATAAATAACTGACTCAGTCCACCATTGATTCTCTGAAGTCATGAGTCGACGATAGAGGGGGAGTTAACGTGGGTACAAATGAAAGAACCTGCAAGAGTGCGAGCAGATGTATCGCTTTGATAACGATTAGTTATTGCGCAGGCGCTGTCGAAACAGGTGGTTTTGGTCGTTTATCTCTTTCGAATTTCGGAGATTTGGCCGGTGGGGTAGGAGCAACTGGAGGTGGCCCAAGTTCTTCAATAGCGGCATCACGAATTGCAATAGCCGTAATCACTGCATTTTGACGTGCACTCATCGTCTGACGTTTTTGAAATTGAGATTTAACGCCAAATGCGGCTGATTTTGCATCGGATAGGGCTTCATCGATTGCATCTTTAAAATTACGATTTATCTCGCGCCGCTTATCCTCATAAGTTTTGAAATCATTCTTGTATTTTTCTAGTGCCAATTTGTAAATTTCGCGCAAATCAACTGATGTATTAGGCGGCGGTGATTTGGTGTCTGCAAGAGCCAAATTAGATTGAAGAGTAGAAGCAAGAAACACGGCAGGAATTAAAAGAATTAATCTGCGTTTCATTTTTTCACTCCTTATCTCTCTGGCTAAGTATCTGTCATCTCTTTGTGAAATTTCGGTGAAAACGCTATCTGAGAGTGATATGTCGCTGTTCCTCTTGGATTTTTTGCCTCAGCCGTGCAAGGCTATCCCCATGGCTGAAATGATTCTGATCGTCGATGATGAAGCAGGCGTTCGAGAACTATTAGGTGATGCCCTTCGAATCGCTGGTTTTGAAACCGCGACCGCACCAGATGGCATGTCCGCTCTGACTGCAATCCGAAATAAGAAGCCAGATTTGTTAATTATCGATATCAATATGCCATTGATGGATGGATTCGAACTTGTCGAACGCCTGCGGTCGACTGGTGATAACACGCCAGCCTTGATGTTAAGTGCGCGAGCCGATCGCGTCGATGTGACTCGGGGACTTACTTTAGGCGCCGATGATTATGTGACCAAACCTTTTGGCCTAGAAGAGCTTTTGCTCAGAGTTAAGGCAATTTTAAGAAGGGCCAATGTTGCCGTTGCCCAAGGCGTTGATATGCGTTGTGGGCCAATCACTATTGATGAAGATAGCCACACAGTCCTATTCAGCGGAGAACCAGTTGAACTTTCGCCGACCGAGTTTAGATTGCTCCAAGTACTCATCGAGAATAAGAACCGGGTACTTACCAAAAGTTTGTTACTTGATGAAGTTTGGGGAATTACCTTCGAGTCCGAGAGCACAGTGGCGGACACTTACATTTCATATCTCCGCAAAAAATTGCATAAGGATGGTTTTGAGGGGATAAAGACTGTACGCGGCGTTGGATTTGTTATCCAGGACCCTAAGTAGCAATGAAGAAGTCTGGCAGTAAGTTTGCAGTTTTATCTATCATCGTAACAACGGTGCTTTCCAGCATCATCGGTGGGTTTGCAACGATTGAATCTCGCAACTCGGATATGCGACAGATAGATCAAGAAATTAATCTAGTTGTTGATCGAGTCAATCAATATTCAAATGAGGCAATTAGCGCTGCGATATTGACCGTAGAAGAGGAAAACCTAGATTTAACTTTGGCACTTGTTACCAAAGAGGGTGTTGAGACGGTAATCAACGAATCTCATTTACTCTACTTCGGAATACCAACGCCCGATGTTTTACAGAAGGGGCTGCCTGCACCCATTTCGGTTGAGTTGAAAAACCCGTTTAGATTTAGATCAGTTTTAATCCCTGGCGGTGATTACCTGGTTGTCGCAGCATCGCTAGATGGCCTAAATCAAAACTTTAAATCTAATCTGTTGAATTTGGGTGGTTTCACCGCAATTGCCGATACTTTGGCTATTTTCTTCAGCATCTATTTCTTGCGTCGACATAACCGTGGCTTAGATGCCAAAGCGCTTGACCGAATGCAGAAATTTTTGGGGGATGCCTCACACGAGTTGCGTACCCCTTTAACTGTTATCAAGGGCTATAACGAGATGCTCAGCAAAGGGCAGATAACTGATTTAGTCGATCGGGTTCGGGCCTTTTCGCGAGTTAGCACCGAGATCGAACGTATGGAGAGTCTTATTCATGATCTGCTCTTGCTCGCCGAATTAGGGGAGAGCAAGCCAACCACTTTCGAAGAGCTAGATCTCTCTGAACTAGTTATTGCTCACGCCAATGATTTTGAATTTTTTAATAAAGAACGTGAACTAAATCTAACTATCGTAGATAACGTGTTGGTAAAGGGTTCGCGCGAGCACTTAAATCGTCTTATTCAAAACTGCCTTTCAAATATCGTAAGACACACTCCTTCTACGGCGCCAGTTACGATCACCCTTAAAAATAAAGGCAAGAAAGTTGTATTAATAATTGAAGATGGCGGACCAGGATTGCCAGAGAGTGCCTACCGCAGCGAGATCGCAGCAATGAATCGTTTTGATCCTTCAAGATCTCGCGAAAGCGGTGGTTCTGGTCTTGGCATGAGCATCATTGCCGCCATCGTTTCGGAACACAACGGAAAACTCGAACTTCGCAAGAGCGAACTAGGTGGTTTAGCCGTCGATGTGGAACTAACTAGCTAACTTATTTCGTCGTGCAGTGACGATCAGGCTAGCAATTGTTGCAATTGCCAAAGTTCCAACAATCACAGAAAGGCTTTGCGAGATTGTGATCTTCGGAATATGCACGCCAGCAATTTCATGAATATCAACTGCATGGAAAGCGTGGAACAAAAGCTTTACACCGATATATCCAAGAATTACTGAAAGACCCTTGCCGATGTAGATAAGTCGTTGCATCAGCCCGCCGATTAAGAAATATAGCTGGCGCAGACCCATCAAAGCAAAAATATTTGCAGTTACGACAATGTAAACATTCTGGGTTAATCCAAAAATTGCCGGAATAGAATCCAGAGCAAAGAGAATGTCGGTTAGACCAAGAGCGATAAGTGCGACCGTGAATGGCTTCATTCCTTTAGAGCTCAAATAGGAAATGATTCTGCTCTCTTTTTCCTCTTCATGTTCTTGCGAACTTTCGATAAAGAGGTGAATAGCGGTATATATCAGAAACGCTCCAAATATGAAGAAGATCCATTCAAACTGCTTAATCGCAGCAGCACCTAAGGTGATTGCAATAATTCGGAAAACTAGAGCGATCAAAATTCCAAAGAGTAGTGCCAACTGCTTACTCTTCTCTTCTATCTTCAATCGGCTCAATATGATTACGAAGACAAAGAGATTATCGAAGGAAAGAGAATATTCGGTTAGCCAGCCTGCGAAGAATTCTTGCTGAGTCTTTGGATCTGTCCAAGTGCCTAAATAAATGCCGAATGCGATGGCAAGAGAAACATAGAGAAGACTCCAGAGAGATGCTTCCTTTAAAGAGGTTTCCTGATTGCGTCGAATCACAGCCCAGCTGAAATCGAACAAAACAACTATGGCGAGCAACGACATCGTCAAAATCCAGGCATTGGTTGAGATCATTGGGCGATCGTAATGTATTAAAACTGCGGTATTTTTAATACATGGAGTCGACACTCGCTAACGCCGTTGCAGAAGTGGTCGCAACCTTAGAAAAGTCGGAGAATTTTGTTCGACTAGTCCTTTCAGGGCGCCGTCGCAATATGCAGACTCCAGCCGAGCGAATTGATGTAAAGCC
>CANGVO010000016.1 GCA_947457445.1 Actinomycetota bacterium
AAACAGAGCCTTGATCTGCTTTACGAGGGCGATATTCGAGGGCAAGAGCCTGGCGAGCTACTAGCTCTACGTGATGTAATTGAACAAGGTCCTGATTCGCGTCCTATTCGTGAATACACAAAAGAATTGATTACTGGCATTGCCGATAACCGAAGAAAGATTGATGAACTTATTTCAACCTATGCACAAGGCTGGGATATGGATCGTCTTCCTGCCGTAGATCGAAATATTTTGCGACTTGGAATATACGAGATTCTTTGGTGCAAAGAGTTAGATGACGCGATTGCTATTGATGAGGCCCTGAATTTGGCGAGAGAGCTTTCAACCGATGACTCTGCTGGTTATATTCACGGGGTTCTTGGCAGAATCTCCAACATTAAAGACAGTCTGGCTATTTAAGAGTAATAAGTAGCAATTGCTTTTCAGAGAGCCAATCTTTTAAGTCAGGCAATGAAATCTGAAAGACCAAAGTTAAAGTATCAAAGTCGGTTGCACGTAGAGTTAAAACTTCCCCGTTCCAATCGCCTCGGCGAGCAGCGATAGCCGATATATATGAGTTTATGACTGCGACTCTTTCGTCATTGTTGTTGGCGGTTAACTCAGCGAGCCTCCTTTGATCAATCGTTAAAGCACCGGCGGAGGTGGCATCAGTCCGAGAGAAATCGCCAAGCAGGCTTGCAATCGGGATTCCAAAGAGATCTGCGATCTCGATAGTACGTGTGAGTGAGAGAGCTCGGGAGCCACGCTCGTATGAACCCATCACCACTGCCTTTATCGATCCAGATGTTCTAATTTCTACCTCATGCAGAGTCCAGCCTCTGCCTTTACGGAGGGCGCGAATGCGCTTTGCTACTGATTGACTTGTTGGCTGTTGAAATGTTCCGTTTTTCATCATCGGGCAAGGCTAAGTTCAAACTTGCAAGCGTGTCGGGGTCTATCCACAGGAAGCATCGATTGGGATGTATCATTTGCCAACATCCTTTAACGACCCGTCCTGCGAGGCGGGGAAGGAGATTTAAATGAGCCTTGCCCTGCCTGCGCCAGATATTGCACGTGCGCTGATTCGTATTTCCCATGAAATTTTGGAACGTAATTCTGGTTCCGCAAATATAACGTTGCTAGGAATTCCAACTCGCGGCGCCCATCTTGCCAAGAGGATTGCATCTGCGATCGAATCGATTGAGGGAACCAGCGTTCAGATGGGCACCCTTGATATCACTTTGCACCGTGATGACCTCCGACTTCGTGCACCCCGCGCCTTGATGCCCACAGTAATTCCATCCCTCGGTGTCGAAGGTCGAGACGTTGTACTTATAGATGATGTTCTCTTCTCAGGAAGAACTATCCGCGCAGCCTTGGACGCACTTGGTGAAATTGGTAGACCAAAATCAGTCCAATTGGCCGTGCTGGTTGATCGCGGACACCGCCAACTGCCAATTCGAGCAGATTTTGTTGGCAAGAATCTACCAACTTCTATCGAGCAGAGCGTTGTAGTTCATCTGACAGAACTAGACGGTGCTGATGAAGTCCTGATTGAGGGCACATCATGAAGCATTTGCTCTCAATTAATGATCTTTCAAAAGTGGAAGCGATATCAGTTTTAGATACAGCGCAAGAGTTGGCCAGAGTGAGCGATGGCCCTATGAAAAAACTTCCTACGCTGCGCGGTCGAACAATTGTAAATCTCTTCGCTGAGGATTCAACACGTACTCGCATTTCTTTCGAAGCAGCGGCGAAGCGTCTCTCTGCTGATGTAATCAATTTTTCAGCTAAAGGATCAAGCATCAGTAAGGGTGAATCTTTAAAAGACACTGCACAAACACTTCAGGCGATGGGTGCAGATGCCGTGATCATTCGACATTCAGCATCAGGTGCCGCGCAACGACTCGCAGATTCGAAATGGATGTCAGGTTCGGTTATTAATGCAGGCGATGGAACCCACGAACATCCTAGCCAGGCGCTCTTAGACGCTTTCACAGTAAGAAAGCATCTCTCAAAAGGTGGCAATGATTTGTCTGGATTACGAGTTGCAATTGTTGGTGATGTGCTTCATTCTCGCGTAGCCCGATCAAACGTTCTCTTGCTGTCTAAGCTTGGCGCACAAGTTATTTTAGTTGCTCCACCAACACTTTTACCCGTTGGTGTGGAGTCTTGGCCATGCCAAATCTCTTATGATCTTGACGAAATAATTTCGAACGTTGACGCAATAATGATGTTGCGAATCCAATTAGAGAGAATGAACGAATTGTATTTTCCCAATGCTCGCGAATATTCCAGATATTTCGGCTTAAATAGCGACCGAATTCGTGCCATGAAACCTGAAGCCATTGTGATGCACCCCGGTCCAATGAATCGTGGTTTGGAAATTACCGCTGATGCTGCAGATGGAGCGCGTTCGGTAATTGTGGAACAGGTGGCAAATGGTGTGAGTATTCGAATGGCGATTCTTTACTTGCTCCTAGCGGGTAACCAAGAGCATGCAGACATTGGAGTGAACTTATGACAAGCGGACGTTATCTATTAACGGGATTGACCCTGCCCAACGGTGATAAAACCGATATCGCTATTTCTGATGGCAAGATTTCCGAAATCGCCGAGAATTTATCTGCTGCAGAAGGTGCCACCAAAGTTGATCTCGCTGGTTCCATCGCCCTTCCTGGACTCGTTGATCTACACACGCATCTACGTGAACCTGGAAAAGAGGATGCTGAAACAGTTCTTTCGGGATCTATGGCCGCAGCGAAAGGCGGTTATGTTGCCGTTTCCGCGATGGCAAATACATCCCCTGTTGCCGACACGGCCGGAGTTGTAGAACAGGTTTACGCACTTGGGCAGAGCGCTGGATACGTAGATGTGTTTCCAATCGGTGCAGTCACTCAAGGGCTGCAAGGTGAGAATTTATCTGAAATTGGCGCAATGGCAGACTCTCGCGCCAAGGTTCGAGTTTTCAGCGATGACGGTAGATGTGTATTTGATCCGCTAGTAATGCGAAGAGCTCTTGAATATGTAAAGAAGTTTGATGGAGTTATTGCTCAACATGCGCAGGATCCTCGATTGACTCAAGGCGCACAAATGAATGAAGGCGAGATCTCGTCGAGACTTGGTTTAAAGGGTTGGCCTGCGGTTGCAGAAGAAGCCATTATTGCGCGCGATGTTTTGTTAGCAGATCATGTGCAATCAAGATTACACATTTGTCATTTAACAACTGCTGGGGGAGTCGAAATAATCCGCTGGGCAAAGGCACGGGGAATAAATGTAACCGCCGAAGTTACTCCTCATCACCTGCTTTTAACAGATGAGAGCGCGCTAAGTTATGACCCAATTTTTAAAGTCAACCCCCCATTGCGAACCCAAAAAGATGTTGAAGCTTTGCGAGAAGGTTTAGCAGACGGAACTATCGATATCGTTGCAACTGATCATGCTCCGCATCCAGCCGAAGCCAAGGAATGTGAATGGCAGGAGGCGGCTTTCGGAATGCTCGGCCTAGAGAGCGCGCTTTCTATAATCAATCAGACTATGGTTGCAACAGGTTTGATGAATTGGGAGGCGGTTGCCGATCGTATGAGTTATGCCCCAGCAAGAATTGCGCGATATTCAGATCATGGCGCCGCTATAAAGGTTGGCGCAGTCGCTAATTTAACTCTAATCAATCCAACTCAGACTTTGCGGGTTGATCGCGACCTAGTCGCCTCGCGAAGTCGTAATACTCCCTTTCACGGTATGGATTTACAAGGTTCGGTCACTGCAACTTTCTTCAAAGGACATCCCACTTTTCTCAACGGAAAGCTTTCCGCAATCTATGAAGCCAGAAATCCAAGTGGTGGTAGATGATGGCTAAAGCATTCCTTGTTCTAGATGACGGACGAATTTTTGAAGGTAAGTCATGGGCAGCGACCGGTCGTACCTTCGGTGAAGCGGTCTTTCAAACAGGCATGACTGGATATCAAGAAACTTTAACTGATCCAAGTTATCACCGCCAAGTGGTGGTCATGACGGCTCCACATATTGGAAACACCGGCATGAATACCTTCGATAATGAATCTCGCAAAATCTGGGTAGCCGGCTTTGTAGTTAGAAACCCTTCGACGATTACCAGTAATTGGCGGAGTGAAAAAGATTTAGAGGTCGAATTAATCGAGCAATCTATCGTGGGAATTCAAGGGATAGATACTCGGGCCTTAACTCGCCACTTGCGAGATCGCGGTGCGATGCGTGTTGGAATTTTCTCTGACGTCGAATTAACTCGAGAAGAGATGGTGATTGAGGTTAGAAAAACTGCTGCAATGTCCGGCGCGTATTTGAGTGAGGACGTTTCAACTAGACAAACTTATATTGTTCCGGCAATTGGCGAAAAGAAATTTACTGTCGCGGCTATTGATCTAGGAATAAAGGGAGCGACGCCCCGCGCCCTTGCCGCAAGAGGTGTTGAAGTGCATGTACTTCCTTACAACGCTAGCTTCCAAGATATTCAAGCAATCAATCCTGACGGAGTTTTTCTATCAAACGGTCCGGGAGATCCGTCGACGATGACTGATGTCGTTGAGCTGGTTCGAGAAGTACTGCTTGAGGAAATTCCGATATTTGGAATTTGTTTCGGACATCAAATCTTAGGTAGAGCTCTCGGATTTGAAACTTATAAATTGCAGTTCGGCCACAGAGGAATCAATCAACCTGTCCTTGATAAGAAAACTGGCAAAGTAGAGATCACTGCGCACAATCATGGTTTCGCAATTAAGGCTCCTACAGATAGCGTTTTCAATACAGTGTTTGGTTCCGGTGAGGTTACCCATGTTGGTCTAAATGATGGCGTCGTTGAGGGGCTGCAGTTATTGGAGCGAGGGGCTTTTAGCGTGCAATATCACCCCGAAGCAGCCGCTGGACCTCACGATGCTGCGTATTTATTTGATCGCTTTATTTCGCTCATGCAGAAATATCCCAGAGTTAGGGGAGTGAATTAATGGCTCGCGATCAATCAATTAAAAGTGTTTTGGTAATCGGGTCTGGTCCGATTGTTATTGGACAAGCCTGTGAGTTTGATTATTCGGGAACGCAAGCTTGTCGCGTGTTACGCGCCGAAGGCATTCGAGTGATCTTGGTAAATTCAAATCCAGCAACCATCATGACTGATCCAGAGTTTGCAGATGCGACATATATAGAACCCATTACCCCAGAATTCATTGAAAGAATTATCGCAAAAGAGCGCCCTGATGCTGTCCTTGCAACGCTAGGCGGCCAAACTGCGCTAAATGCTGCGATCGGTCTGCACAAAGCAGGTACGTTAGAAAAATATGGAACCAAATTAATTGGCGCTGATGTGGATGCAATTGAACGCGGAGAAAATCGCGAGATTTTCCGAGGAATCGTTGAAAAGATTGGCGGCGAATCAGCCAAATCAATCATTTGCCACACCATGGACGAAATTATCGCTGGCGTTGAAATCCTGAATTATCCTGTCGTAGTCAGACCATCTTTCACTATGGGTGGACTTGGATCTGGAATTGCCTTTGATGAGGAATCGTTGCGACAAATTGCCGGCGCTGGGTTGCGCCACAGTCCTACTTCTGAAGTTCTACTTGAAGAATCCATCATTGGTTGGAAAGAGTATGAACTTGAAGTTATGCGAGATAAGTCAGATAACGTAGTAATTGTCTGCAGTATTGAAAATATTGATCCGATGGGCGTTCACACTGGTGATTCGATCACGGTTGCGCCAGCTCTGACCTTAACCGATGTTGAGTTTCAGAAGTTGCGCAATCTATCGATCGATATTATCCGTGAAGTTGGAGTTGCCACCGGTGGATGCAACATCCAGTTTGCGGTCAACCCAGATGACGGTCGAATAATTGTTATCGAGATGAATCCACGCGTTTCCAGGTCTAGCGCTTTAGCCTCTAAGGCGACCGGTTTTCCAATCGCAAAAATCGCAACCAAATTGGCAATTGGTTACACTCTTGACGAGATCAAGAACGACATTACCCAAGTTACGCCAGCATCATTTGAACCTACTCTCGACTACATAGTTGTAAAAGCTCCACGCTTTGCCTTCGAAAAATTCGCAGATGCGGATCCTCGGCTTACTACAACGATGAAAAGCGTTGGTGAGGCGATGGCAATCGGACGGTCTTTCCCTGAAGCGCTGATGAAAGCCTTGCGTTCATTGGAACGCAAGGAAGCCATATTTAAGTTCCCATCAGATCTTTCGCGCATAGACGTTGGCTCGCTACTGCAATCTATGCGAATCCCAACCGAATATCGCCTACAACAGGTTCAGCAAGCGATGTGGGCTGGCGCAAGCATCGATGATGTTTTTAACGCGACCAAAATTGATCGTTGGTTTTTACACCAGTTGGATTTGATTAATCTTCGAGCAAGAGAGTTGGCACAACCAGCCGAATTGTCCTTGGAGTATTTGAAATCGGCTAAGGAGATGGGTTTTTCTGACTCCCAGATTGCGGATCTAAGAGATGTATCGGAAGAAGATATTCGCAAAGTACGCCAGCACTTAGGACTGCGTCCGGTTTATAAAACCGTTGATACATGTGCGGCAGAGTTTGAAGCCTTTACTCCTTATCACTATTCAAGTTATGAGGAAGAGACAGAAGTCCGACCTCGAACAAGACCGGCTGTCATAATTTTAGGCAGCGGGCCAAATCGTATTGGTCAAGGAATTGAATTTGATTATTCATGCGTTCACGCATCTTTTACATTGCGCGAAGCTGGATTTGAAACGATCATGATCAATTGCAACCCTGAGACGGTTTCTACAGACTATGACACTTCAGATCGACTTTACTTCGAACCCCTAACTTTGGAAGATGTTTTAGAAGTCGTTCATGCCGAATCTCTTGCTGGTCCAGTCCTAGGTGTCATCACACAACTTGGAGGTCAAACTCCGCTAGGACTTGCTGCCGGCTTAAAGGCGGCAGGAGTGAATATTTTAGGTACGTCGCCTGATGCAATTAATTTGGCGGAAGAACGGGGAGCATTTGGCCAGGTCCTTTCCGAGCAAGGGCTAACTGCTCCCGAATTTGGTATGGCATCCTCGCAAATGGAAGCGTTAGATATTGCGGCCCGAATTGGATATCCAGTACTGGTGCGCCCATCCTTTGTTCTTGGTGGTCGAGGTATGGAAATTGTTTACGATGATGCAGCCCTTTCGAGTTTTATTACTAGAGCCACGGATATAACTCCGGATCATCCTGTCTTGGTCGATCGGTTCTTGGATAGCGCAATCGAAATAGATGTTGATGCGCTTTATGACGGACACGAGCTCTTCCTTGGTGGGGTCATGGAACATATCGAAGAAGCAGGTATCCACTCTGGT
The DNA here is from genome assembly GCA_947457445.1 of Actinomycetota bacterium. GTDB lineage: Bacteria > Actinomycetota > Actinomycetes > Nanopelagicales > Nanopelagicaceae > Planktophila. The sequence goes on from CANGVO010000016.1 coordinate 7,325, forward strand.
GATAGCGCTTGCGTCCTACCTGCAATGACAATTACCGCAAGTCAGCAAAATAATATTCGTGAAGCAACTCTAAAAATTGCACAAGGTGTTGGTGTACTTGGGCTTATAAATATCCAATTCGCAATCGCAGGCGATGTGCTTTATGTATTAGAAGCAAATCCGCGCGCATCCCGAACCGTACCTTTTGTTAGTAAAGCGACTGGTGTTCCATTAGCCAAAGCAGCAGCCCGACTTTCACTAGGTACTACTATCGCCGAATTGCGCAGTGAAGGTTTACTGCCCGCAAGCGGGGACGGAATTGCAAAGGGAATTTCAGTCAAAGAAGCAGTACTTCCGTGGAATCGCTTCCGCAGGACAGATGGACGCGGAGTAGACGCCGTTCTTGGTCCAGAGATGAGATCTACTGGCGAAGTTATGGGTATTGCACAAACATTCGGTGAAAGTTATGCCAAGAGTCAAATAAGTGCATTTGGCCCTCTGCCAAAATCTGGAACTGTCTTTATTTCTCTTGCTGATAAAGATAAAGCTAGTGGCATAGCTCCATCACGAGCCTTTGCACAACTCGGGTTCACACTAATTGCAACTGGTGGTACAGCTGATTATCTAGCGAACCATGACATATTGGCGCGAAAGGTTCGCAAGAATTCAGAAGGATCTGGACCGATGGGGGAGAAAACAATCGTCGAACTTCTCAACAGCGGTGGAGTTGATTTGGTTATTAACACTCCTGTTGGACGCGGAACACGCGCGGACGGATGGGCGATTCGAACCGCTGCTGTACAAAGGTCTATTCCTTGCATAACGACGACCGCAGGTTTTAGTGCGGCAGTAGAAGGCATAAAGGCACTGCAACGCGGTGATCTTGAAGTGCTGCCAATTCAGGAATGGCTAAAAAAGTAATGTCACAAATTAATCGAGGCGCTGCTCATCTAAACGCAACAGTTTTGGCGAATAAAAGAGTTGGCCAGTATCACCAGATTGTTTTAGGTATCGGTGATCTCGTTAAAAGTTGTCGTCCCGGTAATTTCGTTGCTATCAAAGTTGGTGGCGAAAGCTCGCGGATGATTCTGCGCCGTGCTTTTGCAATCTCCCGAGTCGCAGAAAGTGCAAGCTTTGGTGGAACTATGGAGCTAATCGTGGCGCCTCACGGCTCTGGCTCAAAGTGGTTATGTTCACAGAGCGAAGGCTCTGAAGTAGATATCGTCGCACCGCTTGGAACCGCATTCGGAATTCCAACATCTCCGGTAAATGCACTTCTAGTTGGTGGAGGTTATGGTTCGGCTCCTCTGTTCGGCTTGGCCGAAGTCTTAAAAGCGCGAGGCTGCAAAGTAGATATGTTGCTCGGCGCTTCTACGGGAGCGAAAATTTATGCACCGATGGAGGGGAAGCGTGCAGTAAATTCTCTAAAGATATTTACCGAAGACGGATCTATGGGAGAACTTGGTCGGGTTACCGAGCCCATTAAAGTTTTGATTGATCAAAAATCGGTAGATGTGATTTATTCGTGTGGTCCCATGGGAATGTTACGAGCCATCTCCGAACTCACCGACGATACCGATGTGGTCCATCAATGCGCGGTAGAAGAAGCAATGGCGTGCGGTATCGGAATCTGCATGACTTGTGTTTTACCTGTAAAGGATGACTCCGGTGCAATATCGATGTTGCGATCTTGTATAGATGGTCCTGTAATGGATGGGTCACAAGTTCAATGGCATCTCGTAGGCCAAGTTCCAGAGGCCAATCTATGAGCAACTTCGATTTTTCAACAACGCTAGGAAATGCTTTCTTCAACACCCCAGTTTTCACAGCCAGTGGTTGCGCCAGCTCAGGTAAAGAGTTGGCACAGTTTTTTCCACTTAAGGATATTGGGGCAGTAGTAACTAAATCTGTTATGAATAAGCCTAGGTACGGGCGACCAACTCCGCGCATGGCCGAAACCCCTTCTGGCATGTTGAATTCAATTGGTTTACAAGGTCCGGGAATTGAAGCATTCCTCGCAAAAGATATCCCTTGGTTAGTTGAACAAAATTCGCGTGTAATCATTTCCATAGCAGGAGAAACTGTTGAAGAGTACGCAACGCTCGCTCGAAAAGTTAGATCAGTTCCCGGGATAAGTGCTATTGAAGTAAATATCTCTTGTCCAAATGTAGAAAATCGAGGACTTGTTTTTGCGTGTGATCCGGATTCGTCTCGACGCGTTATTGATGGCGTTCGCAAGACTATTGGTGGAGAAATCCCCATAATTGCCAAGCTTTCTCCTGATGTTACAAACCTGCCGTCGATCGCCCAAGGAGTAGTTGAATCAGGTGCTGATGCTCTCGCTTTAATCAATACTGTTCTTGGCATGGTGATTAATTTGGAGACAATGCGACCACATCTTGGCGGAAAGACCGGTGGATTATCGGGACCTGCGATCAAGCCAGTTGCCGTTCGTGCGATCTATCAAGTTCACGCGGCAATGCCAGATGTGCCTATTCTAGGAATGGGTGGCGTTTCATCCGGACGCGATGCCCTTGAATTAATTCTGGCAGGAGCATCAGGAGTAAGTGTTGGCACTGCTAGTTTTGGCAATCCACACGCAGTGATAGAAATTCAACGTGAACTTCGTGAGCTGTTAATTGCTAAAGGCTTTCCTACATTAAAGTCGGCCATTGGTTATGCGCACAGAGAGGCAAGTGAGTGAAAGCCCCAATCATTTTGGCTGTAGACACCTCAGATCTTGATACAGCGATATCTTGGATAGAAGCCACCAAGGAAAGCGTGAGTGTTTATAAACTTGGTCTTGAGTTTTATTTGAATTTCGGTGCAGCCGGCGTGGCCAATGTTATGTCACGTACGGGTGCAGATATTTTTCTGGATCTGAAACTGCATGACATCCCACATACCGTCTCTGGTGCAGCAAGAGCAATTGCTCAATTACAACCGAAATTCTTGACTGTTCACGCAAGTGGCGGCTCTGCCATGGTCAAAGCAGCAGCGGATGCCGTACCAAATATTTCAATAACCGCGGTAACAATCCTTACCTCAATCTCAGAGAGCGATTTATTCGAGATTGGTTATGCAAATCCAGCGTTAGAAAGTGCTGTGGCCCTATCAAAACTTGCGGTTAATGCGGGGGCGAAAGCAATTGTTTGTTCGCCACTTGAAACGGCAGCGATTAGAAGTGCGCTAGGCGAAGGACCAATAATTATTACGCCGGGAGTAAGACCTCTCTCGGAAGCGGGTGGAGATGATCAAGTTCGTACTATGACTCCGGCAGATGCTATTTCTGCGGGCGCAAATTACGTTGTCATTGGTCGCCCGATCACCAAAGCTTGGGCAGACGGGGCCAAGGCGATGAACACGAAGGCGCGTGCGATCGCCGATGAGATTCTTTCGGCAATTGCGTAGAGTCAGCCTGTGCCTATACCGCCGAAGTTAACTGATGCACAGCGAAAGAGTGCACTGGCGAAATCAACTGCTGCCAGACAAGTGCGAGCATCTACAAAGGCGCGAGTTAAAGCGGGTGAGTTAACTCTTTCTGCTGTATTTGAACTTGCACAGAGTGATGAAGCAATAGCTAAGATGCGAGTTGTTGAACTATTAGAATCTTTTTCAGGCGTTGGTAAAGTTAGAGCCATTGCAACGTTAGATCGCTTATCAATTTCGCAGACCCGCCGTATTCAAGGGTTGGGTAGCGCGCAACGCGCCAAACTTCTCCTTGAATTTCCTGATCGCGTTGCGGCTACCAAACGTGGAAAACTTATAGTTCTCTCTGGTCCAGGTGGCGTAGGAAAGAGCACAGTGGCGAAATCTCTGCGACAGACACAGACATTCTGGGTAAGTATTTCCGCAACAACACGAGCGGCCCGACATAATGAGGTCGATGGAGTTGATTACTACTTCTATTCCGATGCTGAGTTCGATAGCGCGATTAAGTCTTCTCTTTTCTTAGAGTGGGCCGAATTTGCAGGATCAAGATACGGAACTCCACGTAAACCAGTTGAAGATGCTTTGCGAGACGGAAAGAATGTATTGCTAGAAATCGAAATCGCTGGTGCACGTCAAGTCAAAGATCGAGCGCCGGAGGCTGTACTTGTCTTTCTCCAACCACCATCATGGGAAGAACTGGTATCGCGCCTTGAAGGTCGCGGTACGGATTCTCCTGAACGCCGAGCCGCTAGATTGGCGCTGGCTCAAGATGAACTTGCACAATCGAGCTTTTTTGACTTAAACGTCGTAAATGAGCGCGTAGAAGAGGTCGTAGAACGCCTGATAGGATTGGCCACACACCAGTAGACATTTAGCTTTATTTCGCACGTAACCAGGAGGACCAAATGGACGGAATCACTAATCCACCAATCGATGAGCTTCTCGATAAGAGCGGATCTAAGTACAGCTTGGTTCTCTATGCTGCAAAGCGCGCCCGTCAGATCAATGCCTATTACTCACAACTAGGTGAAGGTCTTCTCGAGTACGTAG
>CANGVO010000017.1 GCA_947457445.1 Actinomycetota bacterium
GTTCACGAAAAGCCACTTTCAATTGCACTTCGTGAAATTAACGAAGGTTTACTTGCAATCGAAAATCTCGAACCAACGGCTTAAGTAACAACTTACTTTAAGAAAATGGCTGGAGTTCGGGAAGTAATTCTCGGGGTAGGTGGCGGAATTGCCGCGTACAAATCATGCGATTTACTCAGACGCCTCCAAGAACGTGGATACGCGGTCACAGTTGTCCCAACTCCGTCTAGTTTAAATTTTGTTGGTTCAGCGACATGGGAAGCGTTGTCTGGACGTCCGGTTACAACGCAAGTTTGGGAACGTGTGGATGAAGTCCGCCATATCTCATTGGCCGCCTCTGCAGATGCCCTAATCATTGCTCCTGCTACGGCAGATTTAATTGCACGTGTCGCCGCTGGCCGAGCCGATGATCTCTTAACTAATTTAGTTTTGGCAGTTGATGTCCCGATTTTAGTCGTTCCGGCGATGCATCCTCAGATGTGGTTGGATCCCGCAACCGTTGCTAACGTTCAAACTTTAAGAAGTCGAGGGTTCGTTGTGATGGATCCCGAGGTCGGAAGGCTAACTGGCGAAGACATTGGCCCAGGTCGATTTCCTGAAACTCTTTCAATAATTGAGAAATTTGAGAAATCCCTTTCTATCGAAAAAGATTTCCTGGGTATAAATGTTTTAGTAACAGCAGGTGGTACGCGGGAAGCTATCGATCCAGTCAGATACATCGGAAATCGTTCGAGTGGCAGGCAAGGAGCTGCGGTTGCTCGAGCGGCTCGAGATCGTGGAGCCACCGTGAAGTTGATTATGGCGAATTCTCAGTTATCGCATGAAGAAACAGCGACGCTTAATGGCATCGAAATAATTCCAGTTGAAACAGCAACACAAATGCATGCCGCGTTGGAGAAAGAGTTTCCAACGACGCGTTTATTGATCATGAGCGCCGCGGTTGCAGATGCCAAACCATCGCAAGTTTCCGATGCCAAGATTAAAAAAGGTGAATTAAAAGAGATTCAATTGACAGAAAATCCCGATCTCCTTAAGTCAATCGCCAAGATGCGCGATAAGCAAGTAATCATTGCTTTTGCCGCCGAAACTAATGGTGATCTCGGTGCCGCGCGCGAGAAAATGCAAGCCAAGGGGGCTAATATTCTGTATCTGAACGATGTCTCTGGTGGTGCGATCTTTGGGTCAGATCAAACAGAAGGCGTTATTCTCACGGGCAATGGCGCTCACATACCTGTTACCAATACCAGCAAAGACACGCTTGCCGAGCTACTACTTGATCAAGCACTTATCCAGTTAGGTTAATCCAATGTCAAAACGTCTATTCACTTCCGAATCTGTTACAGAAGGTCACCCAGACAAGATTGCAGATCAAATTTCTGATGCAATCCTAGATTCTCTTCTCTCCCAGGATTCATCAAGTCGCGTCGCTGTCGAAACGCTAATAACAACTGGCCAAGTACACGTTGCCGGAGAAGTTACGACTAATGGGTACGCCGATGTAATGGGAATCGTGCGCGACACCGTAATTGGTATTGGTTATGACTCATCCGATAAAGGATTCGATGGCAATAGTTGCGGAGTTTCAATCTCAATCGGCCAGCAATCACAAGATATTGCGCAAGGTGTGGATGATGCTTATGAAAACCGTGTCTCTTCATCAGCAGATCCGCTTGATTTGCAAGGTGCTGGCGATCAGGGCTTGATGTTTGGTTATGCGTGTGATGACACCAAAGAGTTAATGCCGCTTCCCATTTGGTTAGCGCACGAATTAGCGCAACAACTTTCCGCCGTTCGTAAATCAGGCGCGCTCCCTTATCTTCGCCCAGATGGTAAAACTCAAGTAACCATCGAATATGACGGGGACCGCGCAATTGCTCTTGATACGGTCGTTATTTCAAGTCAGCATGCCGAAGATGTAGATGTCGCAAAGAAGTTAACACCTGAAATAATTGAACATGTAATTGAACCCATTCTGGCCAAGATTGATCTTCCTCGCAAAGATATGCGCACTCTAATTAATCCGACCGGACGATTTGTAATTGGTGGTCCGATGGGTGATGCCGGCCTTACTGGTCGCAAGATTATTGTTGATAGTTATGGTGGTATGGCACGTCACGGTGGTGGCGCTTTTTCTGGAAAAGATCCTTCGAAAGTAGATCGTTCTGCAGCGTACGCGATGCGTTGGGTTGCTAAGAACGTGGTTGCGGCTGGGCTAGCGCGCAGATGTGAAGTTCAGGTTGCCTATGCAATCGGAAAAGCTCAGCCGGTAGGTGTTTTTGTGGAAACTTTCGGAACGGAAACTGTTTCGGTGCAGAAGATTCAGGATGCAGTTACAAGCGTATTTGATCTACGTCCAGCAGCAATTATTCGTGATTTAAATCTACTGCGTCCAATCTATTCTCAAACCGCTGCGTATGGACACTTCGGGCGTGAACTTCCTAATTTCACTTGGGAATCGACCTCTCGCGTTGAAGCACTTCGCGCAGCCGTTAACTAATTAGGGGAGTGTGCCGTGTCGACTGCGCGGCCACTTCGTCTTAAGACCGAGGAAGTATCGAGACAAGACAAAGCTATCGCCAAAGTTTTACCAGTTGCGCGGCTTTGGGTCGATAATTCGCTTTCACACCTAGACGGAACTTATGACTATTTAGTTCCTGAACGTTTGGACTCGCAAGTTCAATCTGGCGTACGAGTAGGTGTGAATTTCGCAGGACGTGAAGTGGAAGCGCTCGTTCTAGAACGCCTTGATTCGAAATCGCACGCTGGACTCAAAATAATTTCTTCAGTTCTATCGCCCATAGTCGTAGCTCCCTTGCAGTTGACTTCATTAATTAGCGAAGCTTCCAAACGATGGTTGGCCCATCCTTATGATTTGATCAGAAGTGCGATACCGCCACGGGTGGCAAGCGTGGATAAGAGCTTTGTTTCAAGAGCTAAGGGAAATGAAGCGGCATCAACGAAAGCAAATCAGATTTCATTTATCCACATTCAGCCGCATGAAAACGCGATTGCAAAGACCGTCGAATTCGCCCTAAGTAAATTGAAGTTAGGTTCGGTCTTGTTAGTCGTGCCTGAAGATCGTGAACTTCAACGTCTGATCGAAATCTGTGGCGACAAGGCGCTTATTTTATCTGGTTCCCAATCGCGAACAGACCGTTATCGCAATTATCTGGCGGCGCTTGGTGGTAATAACAATCTTATTATTGGTACAAGAAGTTCGATTTTCACCTGTGCGCCCGACCTTAAAACCATAATTGTTTTTCGTGAGATTTCGGAGTCTTTCTATGAACCAAGAACGCCGGGATGGAATGTTCGCGACGTATCTCTTATGCGATCTACAACTGAGGGTTTGAACTTATATTTTGCCGGATATTCACCATCGAGTGAAATAGCGGAGAAGATAGCGGATTCCAAAATACGATTCATTACCAAAAGAAGTAAATTAAAGGTGAGCAATTTTCCATCAGCGAACGGGGAACTTCTGCCTGGGCGCATCTTCGCGTCAATTCGATCAGCTTTGAAAACGGGTCCGGTTCTCTTTCTTGTTCCTCGCAAAGGCTATGCCAGTTCGATTCTTTGCAAGAAATGCCGCAACATTGCGCTCTGTGACTGTGGTGGAAAGTTATCGAAAAGCGGAGCGAATACTCCGGCTCATTGCGTTCATTGTGGAGCGAAATCTTCCATATCTAAATGTAAGTGGTGTGCAAGTGATGCCACAATTCTCATTGGTCGTGGCGCAGAGCGTCATGCAGAAGAAATCGGTCGCGCTTTTCCGGGTTATCCAGTTTTCTATTCGAATGCGCAGAAACCAATTGAAGAGTTAGAAACAAATCCCGCTCTGGTCATAGCTACTTCAGGAATGGTGCCGCGAACGAAAGATGGTTACGCAGCGGTTGTTTTATTGGAAGGGGATTCATTCTTTTCCTATGCTGACTTGCGAGCACAGGAGAGAGCGCGCGAGTCTTTCTTTGAAGCAGCTTCGCATGTTCGCCAAGACGGTGAAATCGTTACAGTTATAGATTCTTCTCATCCAATCACCTCAGCGCTAACTCGCTGGAATCCCTCAATTATGGCAACTAGAGAATTGGCGGATAGGAAAGAGGTAGGTCTACCACCATATAAGCGGGCGGTGATAATTGATACTGAAAACAAAGAAGCAACTGGAATTATCGCCGGCATTCGTAAAGCGGTATTCGATAAACGACTTCCAAGTTCAGTTGTTGTGCTTGGCCCTTCACAGGTAGCCGGAGATATTGCAAGGATTCTTTTGACTTGTGATTTATCTCAGAGTGATGAATTTCTTAATTTTCTTCATGAGTTCATCCGTCATCGTGCGATTACCAAGAAAAGTAAGGTATTTCTGCGAGTAGATCCGTACTCTCTTTCATCTTAGAGACACTACTAGGCTAGAATTGGAACATGTCTATTCAACCGATTCGCCTTTTTGGTGATCCTGTACTGGTTACGCCGGCCGCACCAGTAGTTGATTTTGACAAAGAGTTGCGCACATTAGTTGCAGATCTTACGGACACCATGCTTGAGGCGCCTGGGGCTGGCCTTGCTGCGCCGCAAATTGGAGTTGGATTGCGCGTCTTTGTTTGGGATGTTGATGAAGCGCTAGGACATTTAATCAATCCAACGCTTGACCTAAGTGCTGAGTTGCAGGATGGCGAAGAGGGTTGCCTTTCATTCCCGGCGCTAAGTTATGAAACTCCACGCGCCTTTCGTGCAGTTGCCAAGGGATTTAATATGTATGGCGAACCAATCACGGTTGAAGGTACTGAGCTTCTTGCGCGATGCTTACAGCACGAGACAGATCATCTTGATGGAATCGTATTTATAGATCGTCTGTCCGCAGATGATCGCAAGTTGGCGATGAAAGAGATACGCGAGTCCGAATGGTTTTCGAGCGCGCAATCTATCGGGCTAAATCCGACTATTAAGGTTTCACCTCACAATATTTTCGGCAAAGGCGTTTAGTGCGTATTTGCATAGCGGCAACGCCAAGTGTCGCCCTGCCGACTTTGGATGCACTTCTTAAAAGTCGTCATCAAATAGTTTCGATAATAACTAGACCTGATGCCCCAGCAGGTAGAGGTCGTGAGTTCAAAACAAGTCCAGTTTCCGATTGGGCGGTCGCTAACGGAGTTACTCTTCACAAGCCAATAACGACAGATCAAATTGGTTTAATCGTCGCGCAGTGCGATCTAGTGGTAACAATAGGTTTTGGAATTATTCTTCCCGAGGAACTTCTTCAGATTCCTAAATTTGGTTTTATAAATCTTCATTTTTCTCTATTACATCGTTGGCGAGGTGCTGCTCCAGTACAAAGAGCTCTGGAGGCGGGGGATACCAGTACGGGGGTAACAGTCTTTCAACTTGATGCCGGAATGGATACTGGTCCGATCTACTCATCATTACCTTTCCAGATTAGTTCAGATATGAATACTCCAGAAGTTCTAGAGAAATTATCCATTCTCGGTGTTCCGGCGGTATTAGAAGCTATAGATGCAATCGAAAGTGGCCGAGCACCGTTGGATCAATCTAATGAAGGCGCAACGCGCGCCGATAAGTTAACTAGCAACGAAGCGCAGATTGATTGGACGATTGATGCGACTTCAATAAAAAATAAAGTCCGCGCCTTCTATCCGAATCCTGGTGCCTGGAGTTCTTTCCGAGGTGCAAAGATTAAAATAGACTCGATCACAGTAAGCAGCGAGATATTGCATCCAGGCGTGATTTCCCTTCGTGACAAGAAAGTTTTAGTGGGCACTGGTGATCTCGCCATTGAATTGTTAATGATTAAACCTGCCGGCAAGAAGTCAATGTCGGCACATGCTTGGGCTAATGGACAACATCTACGCTCTGATGAAAGATTCGAGCGCGAAGATGGTTGAGGCCAGACGGAATACTTTTAAATCGCCAAAACCAGATCGGGTCAGACTTCTTGTCTTTGACATTCTTCAGGAGGTAAACCGTTCTGATGGTTACTCCAATCTGCTGCTGCCGCAGGCCTTAGCTGATGCAAATTTCGAACAGCGTGATAAAGGTTTTGCCACAGAATTGCTTTATGGAACCCTGCGAATGCAAGGTCGTCATGACTACATCGCCTCGCAAGTATCTGATCGCAAATGGAGTGAAGTTGATGCCGGAATTGTTGATGTCATTCGCTTAGGCGCACATCAGCTTTTTGAAATGCGGGTTCCTTCACACGCAGCCGTTTCTGCCACTGTGGAGTTGGCTCGTAAGGTAATCGGCGAATCAAAGGCATCTTTTGTAAACGCTTTATTGCGAAAAATGAGCGCTCAGACCTTAGATCAATGGCTGGAACCAGTAAATCAAATAAAGGATCCAGTATCGAGATTATCGATCATGTATTCACATCCAGAATGGATAGTTTCTGCTTACTACGACCTTTTGCGAGATTATGAAGAGGTCGAAAAGTTACTTTCTGCAAATAATCTTCCAGCGAGCCCCACACTAGTTTGGTGGCCTGGTAGGTCGACCAAAGAAGAATTCGTAGAGCTTGGCGCTGTATCAACCAAATATTCTTCTTACGGTTTGAAATTCGAAGGCACCCCGGCATCTCTAGAAGCGGTGCGTCATCGTAGAGCGGGAGTACAAGATGAGGGCTCACAACTAGTCGCTTCAATTTTCGCATCAGTCGTATCTGAGCAAAGTTCTTGGTTAGATCTTTGTGCAGGTCCCGGCGGAAAGGCTGCGCTACTTGCTTGTCTAGCCAAAGAATCCGGAAAAGAATTTACCGCCAACGAGATTTCGAAAGCTAGAGCGGAACTCGTCAAACAAGTAATTGGAACAGCGCGACTTTGGGTGGGGGATGCTCGCGAGATTGCATCGCATGGCAAAAAATTCGGAGCGATTCTTGCTGATGTTCCTTGCACAGGGCTAGGCGCCTTACGGCGTCGGCCAGAAGTGCGTTGGCGACGCCAAGTAAGCGATCTTCGTGCTCTGACGCAGTTGCAACGTGAAATTAGTGAATCTGCTATTTCGGTACTGTCAGATGGTGGATTTTTCGCTTATGCAACATGTTCGCCGCACTTGGCGGAAACAAGCATTCAAGTAAAGGATATTTTAGATAACCATCCCGAGCTTGAGATGATCGATCTGACGGATTTTCTACCAAATGACCTAAAAGGAGCAATCCGTGATGGGGCGCTCTCGCTTTGGACCCATCGACACGAAACAGATGCGATGTTTATGGCTTTGTTCCGCAAGAAAATGCAGTAAACCTTTAAGATTAGATAGTGCAAAGATCGCGAGAGATACGAATTACTCCAAGTGTATTGAACGCCGATCGCAATAATTTGCAAGATGAAATATCCAAAATTGCCTCTGTTTCTGATCTTCTGCATTTGGACATAATGGATGACAAATTCGTACCTAATTTCACTTGGGATTTCAGCGCCGCAGAGTTAATCATCAAAGGTTCTCCAATTCCAGTAGATGCGCACCTGATGATTTCGGACGTGGATCGAATCGCCCTTGACTACGCAGCTATCGGAACGGCAAGTGTGACTATTCATGCAGAGGCATCCGAAACACCTCGTGCAACTTTGCAAGCGATTCGTAGAGCGGGCGCTCGATCTGGTTTGGCGATAAAACCGGGAACTGAAATCACCGCTTATCAAGATCTTTTAGATGCGGTAGATATGTTCTTAATAATGACTGTTGAACCAGGATTTGGTGGACAGAGTTTCATGATGGAAATGATGGATAAAGTCGCACAAACTAGGAAGATAATCGGTGATCGACCAATCTGGTTGCAAGTCGATGGTGGAATATCGCTAGATACCATAGCGATAGCCTGCGAAGCGGGCGCCGACACTTTTGTCGCGGGCTCTGCAGTTTTTAACTCATCCAGCCCTGCTGAGATGGTAAAAATGCTTCGCCATCGAGCATCTGTTGTCTAGTAAACTAGCCACATGAAATCTTTCGATCAACTCTTCGACGAACTCGCTCAAAAAATTGAGAGAGGGGATGCTGAGTCCGGCACAGTAACTGCCGTAAATGGTGGAATACACAACATCGGAAAAAAGATTCTGGAAGAGGCAGGCGAAGTCTGGTTAGCCGCCGAACACGAAAGCGATGAGGCTTTGTCTGAAGAAATTAGCCAGTTGATCTATCACCTGCAGACTTTGATGCTGGCGCGCGGTCTTAAGCCAACTGATATTTACCGTTACCTATAGAAAAGAGCTTAAGTGTTAAAAATTGCTGTCCCAAATAAAGGCTCCCTAGCCGATGCTTCTATTGCGATCTTAAAAGAGGCTGGTTATCGCCAGAGAGTTGATTCGAGAGATTTGATTTTAACTGATCCAGAAAATGGCGTTGAGTTCTATTATCTGCGCCCGCGCGATATTGCCCTCTACGTAGGAACCGGAGAACTTGAAGCGGGCATCACCGGACGCGACTTGTTAATTGATTCAGGAGCGAAGGCATCTGAAATATTAGCTTTAGATTTCGGTGGTTCGACCTTTCGTTTTGCAGGACCTGCGGGAAAACCCTGGCAGATTAAGGATATTGCGGGAAAAAGAATCGCGACCGCCTACCCTGGTTTGGTTGCAGATTTTCTGGAAAGAAATAACATCAAAGCCGATGTTGTGCGCCTAGATGGTGCGGTCGAAAGTAGCGTTCGTTTAGGCGTTGCTGATGTTATCGCTGATGTCGTTAGTACTGGAAATACTTTAAAACAAGCAGGTCTGGCCATTTTTGGTGATCCTATTTTGCAGAGCGAAGCAATATTGATTTCTAGAGAAGGAAGTAAGTTGGCAACTGAATTGGAAATTCTCTTGCGACGCTTGCAGGGTGTGGTTACGGCTCGTCAATATGTTTTGCTTGATTATGACATCCCTAAAATTAGCGTTGACAAAGCTTGCGCAATTACACCAGGACTTGAGTCTCCAACAATTTCACCTTTACAAAAAGAGGATTGGGTTGCAGTTCGCGCTATGGTTTTGCGTAAAGATACAAATAGATTAATGGATGAACTTTGGGCGTTAGGCGCACGCGGAATTCTGGTAACTGATATTCACGCTTGTCGTCTATAGCGAATCGGATTCCTCTACTTCTTCACGCGTGATCCCCAGCAAGTAAAGAACTGAATCCAAATACGGCGCTGATAACGAGCTATCTGCAGCAGCCTTTACTGCGGGTTTGGCATTGAAGGCGATGCCTAATCCTGCGACTGCGATCATATCTAGATCGTTCGCTCCATCACCTATGGCGATAGTTTGCTCAAGTGCTATTGAATGTTCATCAGCGAATTCCCGAAGAGCATTGGCTTTCCCGGCTCGATCAATTATTGGACCTTTTAATTCTCCGGTGATTATTCCGTCGATAATCTCTAAATTATTCGCACGCATATGTTTAATTCCGAGCTGGGAAACAATCGGTGCGATTACACTTTCAAATCCGCCAGAAACGACAGCGACGTGATGTCCGAGTTTATGCATGGTACGAACCAGGGTTCGTGCGCCAGGAGTTAGCGTAATTTCTTTTTGAACATCGCTTAGTACTGATTCGGGTAGACCAGCTAATAACTTCACGCGGGCACGTAAACTTGCCTCAAAATCTAATTCACCGCGCATCGCAGATTCGGTAATTGTGGCGATTTCAGTTCCTTTACCCGCCTTCTTCCCCAGTAGTTCAATGACTTCCTCTTGAATCAAGGTTGAGTCAACATCCATTACGACAAGTTTTTTGGCCCATCGCATGAGACCACCGGGGGACACGGCGATATCTACAGAATTCTCGTTTGCGATAGTTGCTAGTTCGGTGCGCAGTTTCATAATTGCTACACCTGAGACAGTTAGCTCTATTGCGGTTACTGGGTAACTTGCGGTGCGATGAATTCGCTCAATATTTCCACCGTTTGTGGCGATCGCTCTGGCGACCGCAGTGAATGAAGTAGGTTTAAGTTCGGGTGCCAAAACAACAACATGACACAGAGCGCGTTTTGCTGCGATTGTTGAAATTGAGCTATCTTCAAAGGCTGAAGCGATATCTACTCCGAGACGGCCTGAACATAGTTCAAGGTCTGCTTCAATCGTCTTCGCGTGAGCGGGATTGACCGCTAGTAGAACTGTAAGGATGACTCTCTCTCGAATGACCACTTGCTCTATATCTAAAATCGTTACCGCGAACGGTGCCAAAGTTTCGAAGAGACCTTCTGTGATCCCCGGCTTATCTACTCCAGAGAGCAGGATCAAGCCAGTAAATTGCTCTGTTTTTCCAGTGATCGTCATGAGATCGCCTAGATTATCGTGAATCACATACAACTGACTCATATTTAAGCCTGATTCGCCGTGATACCCACTATCTTTTTCATCTATGGACAGCCAATCTCAGTTGAGCATTCTTGCGATGCAGGGAGTTAGCGTCTCTCGTGGCGGCCGAGATATTTTGGGACCGCTAGATTTCAAGATTCAAAATGGGGAGCGTTGGGTAATCCTTGGTCCTAACGGAGCCGGTAAATCTACGCTTTTAAACATTCTTGCGACACGCATTTTTCCTACAAAAGGAACAGTCAAGATCTTAGATAAAGAGATGGGCAAAGTTGATCTTTCCGAACTGCGAACCCGAATAGGAATTTGCGCGAGCTTATTGGCAGAAGATATTCCTGATGATGAGTTTGTCCGAGATGTAGTTTTAACTGGGGCTTATGCCGTAATAGGACGATGGAATGAGCGCTATGACTTATGGGATGAATCGCGAGCGGTTGCTCTTCTTACAACTTTTGGCGTAAGAACTTTGGCCGATCGCAGGTATTACACCCTCAGCGATGGCGAAAAGAAGCGAGTACAAATTGCACGTGCTTTGATGGCCGATCCCGAACTCCTGTTATTGGATGAACCAACGGCCGGACTTGATTTAGGGGGTCGCGAAGATCTTTTACATCGTTTCGCAGAATTCTCGCAAGATCCATTAGCGCCAGCAAGTATCGTTGTAACGCATCACATAGAAGAAATTCCGGCTGGCACGACACACGCTTTGATTATTAAAGATGGAAAAATTGCGATATCTGGTCCGATATTTGAAGTGATTACAACCGAGCATATGTCTGCAGTATTCGGAATTAACATTACCGTTTCGACAGATGGTCAAAGGTTCTTTGCGCGCAGCTCATGACCAGCTTCCGTAGCCAAATACATCCATCCTGGTCAGATGCGTTGCAAGATTTACTGCCTCTCTTAGATGAGATTGAAAATACACTCCGAAACCAGGACTATCTGCCTTCACATGACAACGTTATGCGTGCCTTATCCAGAAACTTAGCGGATTCGAGAGTATTGATCGTAGGACAAGATCCATACCCGAGTGCAGAACACGCCATGGGTCTCTCCTTCTCGGTTCCCAAGACCGTTTCTAAATTGCCATTAACCCTTAAGAATATTTTTAAAGAGCTAAATTCAGATTTAGATTTAGGCGAACCAAATACGGGAGATTTAACGTCTTGGCATTCGCAGGGAGTTGTTCTGCTTAATCGAACGCTGACCTGCAAAAAGGGTGAAAGTAATTCGCATTTGAACATAGGTTGGAGAAGAATTACCGA
>CANGVO010000018.1 GCA_947457445.1 Actinomycetota bacterium
AAATCCTTTGTCAACACAGGATGACACAGCGGCCGCACTAGTTCACGAATATGGAATTTCAGTATTCGCACGCAATGCCGTTGATCGTGATGGTTATTACTCACACATCAATGCAGCTCTAGATATCGAGCCACATCAAGTATTTGATGATGGTTGCGACCTTGTTAATACTCTTCACACAACTCGCAAGGAACTTCTTCCAAATATTGCCGGTGGTTGCGAAGAAACAACAACTGGCGTTATCCGCCTTAATCAAATGGCGAAAGATGGTGCACTAACTTTCCCAATGATCGCGGTCAATGACACCGATACCAAGCACATGTTCGACAATCGTTACGGAACAGGTCAATCAACTCTTGATGCTGTCTTTCGTGCAACTAACTTCCTACTCGCTGGACGCATCGTCGTCGTGGCTGGATTTGGATATTGCGGCAAGGGCGTTGCAGAACGCGCTAAGGGAATGGGTGCAGATGTAGTTGTTACTGAAATCGACCCAACAAAGGCGCTAGATGCCATGATGCAGGGATTCCGCGTGATGCCAATGATCGATGCGGCAAAGGTTGGCGATGTGTTCATCACTGTTACAGGTAACCGCGATGTATTGCGCGATGAGCATTTTGCAGTAATGAAAGACGGCGCAATTATGGCCAACTCTGGTCACTTCGATATTGAAATCGATGTTGCATGGCTTGAGCAGAACGCAAAGAAGAAGAATGCAAAAATGCGTCACCAGACAGACGAATACGTACTTGCTGATGGACGTCGCTTGCTTCTTCTTGCTGAAGGTCGCTTAGTTAACTTGGGCGCTGCAGAAGGACATCCTGCATCAGTAATGGATATGTCATTCTCTGATCAAGCGCTAACAGCTGAATACCTCGTAAAGGAAGCGAAGAATCTTCCAGCAGGTGTTCACAATGTTCCTACTTACATCGACAAGGAAGTTGCCAGCCTGAAGTTGATTTCAATGGGCGGACGAATCGATACCTTAACTCCTGCGCAAGATATGTACCTGAACTCTTGGGAGCACGGTAGCTAATGACCTTAGTTATGGTCGTCGATGACGACCAAGATCTCGCGGAGATGCTCGGCATCGTTTTAACTGGTGCCGGCATCGACGTAGATCTCGTTAGTCGCGGCGATGAGGTCATGGAAGTATTTAAAAACAATCCTCCAGATCTCGTTCTGCTAGATGTAATGCTTCCTGGTCTTGATGGAATAGAAGTTTGTAAATTAATTCGCGCTGAATCCATGGTTCCAATAATCATGCTTAGCGCAAAAGGCGATACTCATGATGTCGTACTTGGGCTAGAAGCGGGTGCGGATGATTACATGGTTAAACCATTTCGCCACGCATCAGAATTAGTCGCTCGAATCAGAACACGATTGCGGCGCACTAATGCAGATGTTTCTGGATTACTCACCATTGGCGATCTTGCTATTGACGTTAACGCACACGAAGTAAGCAGAGGCGGTCGAAAAATCGCTCTTACTCGTCTGGAATTTGATCTTTTAGTTGCACTCGCCAAAGAACCTGGCAGAGTGTTTTCTCGCGATGCCTTGCTCGGCGAAGTTTGGGGATATCGCCACTCAACCGATACTCGCCTAGTAAATGTTCACGTGCAGCGTCTTCGCTCAAAAGTTGAACATAATCCCGAGAACCCCGAAATTGTCATGACTGTTCGTGGAGTTGGATATAAAGCTGGAGTAATGGGCGGTTCTTAGAATGAACCGCATAGTTTCTAAGGTTAAAAACTCACTAGCTTCTAAAGTAATTGTCTCTACCATCCTGCTCTCTCTGGGAGTTGTTTGGCTAACTGGCTCGGCTCTTTATTCACAGCTCTCTGATGGTGTGCGACAGGTTAATCTTGAAACCTCTCTCGCTGAAGCTCGCTCCTCTTTCTTCAACGCTCAATATCAATTTTTGCTGGTGGATGGTGCAAGAAGTTCAATAATTACAAAAACGGTTCAAGAAGTAATTATCTCGTCTACAGCAGTCAGCCTTAGCCAAGATCGTAAATCTCTATTTCTAAGTCGCTTCGGTCCAGCTTTTGATGGGGGAACTGGCGTGGCTGCAATTGATTACACAACGGCGACAGATGATCTGGACGTATCCTCCTTCCCACCTGATTTGCGGAAGCGGGTTAAAACTAGCGACTTAGTTGAATACGAATACGCCAAGGTTAAATTTAAGAATCGCGATGATGCCAATGTTTTAATTGCTGGACGCAGAATAGCGATTCCAGAATCTGGCAATTATGAGATGTATCTTGTTTACTCACTTACAAATCAAAATACGACCTTGGCGCTAATTAAGAATTCATTGCTTCTCACTGGCTTGGCGCTTCTATTTTTAATCGGACTTATTACTTGGCTCGTTGTACGTCAGGTTGTAAAACCGGTTCGCGAAGCGGCGCGTATCGCACATCAATTTACTGACGGTGACTTTTCCCAACGAATGAAAGTGGAAAGTTCAGATGAAATTGCCACATTGGGAACGGCGTTCAACGAAATGGCCCTATCGCTTGAGTCTCAAATTTCTAGACTAGAGAATTTATCTCGCGTGCAGCAAAGATTTGTATCCGATGTCTCGCATGAACTACGTACCCCTCTTACAACTTTACGTATGGCATCAGAAGTTATTTACGGTCAACGCCAGAGTTTTGACCCAACAATTGCCCGCAGTTCAGAGCTATTGGTGGCACAACTAGATCGCTTTGAGAGATTGCTTGAAGATTTGTTAGAGGTAAGCAGATTCGATGCCGAGGTTGCCGTACTAGAGCCAGTTGAATTTGATTTAGTCCAACTAATCGAACGTTGCATAGATGACGTACTGGCTAACGAAGAAAATCATATTATTTCCATAAATATTGATCACGAGACCGAACAGGTAATGATTAACGCTGACCTTCGGCGCATAGAAAGAATAATGCGTAATTTGTTATCTAATGCCCTTGATCATGCCGAGGAAAAGCCAATTGATGTAACAATCATTTCTACTAGAACAGAAGTTGCAGTAGGTGTTCGCGACCACGGTGCTGGCATCGAACCTTCAGTCCTCTCTCGAGTTTTTGATCGCTTCTGGCGCGCTGATCCTTCACGTGCGCGAGTAAGAGGCGGTACCGGTCTTGGACTCTCAATTGCTCTAGAGGATGCGCGTCTTCATAATGGTGAATTAGATGCCTGGGGTTCACCAGGATTTGGCGCTCATTTTGTTTTAACTTTGCCACGCATCGCTGGCCAACAAATCGGGGGTCGACCAATTCGCCCGCAGCCGATTGATTATCCTCAGACCAACTAATTTTTCGAAGCGGTTTTGATAAATACTGCAGTCTTTGCAAATGAAGAAATCGGCAGTCAAAAATCTTACGGAGTTAATCTTTCCCTCCAGATGTATTGGATGTTTTCAGCTAGGCATTTCGATCTGTTCGGTTTGCCGAACTAGTTGGCATCCACATATTTATCTACGCGAATTAACTGTGTTGGGTTCAATCTATCCCGTTGTTTCCGCCGTTCAATACTCGCCGATTGCATCTCGAGTTTTGTTAAGTGCTAAAGAGTCAAATATTGCCGCAGCAGATATTTTATTAACAGACGCTATCTCTCACTCATTAAGATATTTTATAAAGCGCTTCGGAGGAGATATCTTGATATCAATTCCCTCACGTAGATCGGCAAGTAGAAAACGCGGCCGCAACTTTCTTGGCGAAATTACTGAGGAAGTTGCCAAGATATCTTCAATGAAGATTGAAGTAAGTAAAATTCAATTATTGACACATTCTCGAAGCGTCAAAGATCAATCCGCACTTAATTCCAGGCAGCGGTTCGCAAATCTTTCTGGTGCCTTGGGAGTACCAAATAAAGCCATCTCAAATAAAGGTGCAGGGAATATTGGGTCGCTAATCATTGTTGATGATCTAATAACCACCGGGGCAACCCTGGCGGAGGCGATACGGGCATTACGTACCGCAGGATTTGAGGTCAAAGGCGCGGTAACGGGCGCTGTCGCCAAACCCCTACGATAAGGGGGTTGATTTTAGAGAGGTGCATAGATGTCAAAGATTGTTGATCGGATCATGCGAGCCGGCGAAGGAAAAATTCTTCGCGAACTCAGCAAGGTTGTAGATCAAGTCAATGCATTCGAGCCCGCTATTTCTCCGCTTTCCGACGAAGCGCTACGTGCGAAAACAACTGAATTCAAATCGCGATTTGCCGCTGGAGAAACTCTCGATGATTTATTACCCGAAGCTTTTGCAGTTATTCGCGAAGCGGCCAAAAGAACTCTTGGACAACGTCATTACGATGTTCAGATTATGGGCGGAGCCGCGCTTCACCGAGGAAATATCGCAGAAATGCGTACCGGTGAAGGAAAGACTCTTGTTGCAACTCTTCCTTCGTATCTAAATGCACTTGCTGGCCGTGGCGTGCACGTGGTCACTGTCAACGATTATCTTGCCGAACGTGATAGCGAATGGATGGGACGTATTCACCGCTTCTTAGGTTTAACTGTTGGTGTAATCGTAAACAGTATGACTCCAGCCGAACGTCGCGCGGCATATAACTCAGATATAACGTATGGCACAAATAATGAATTTGGTTTTGATTATCTGCGTGACAATATGGCTTGGTCGCTTGAAGACTGCGTACAACGCGATCATTTCTTCGCGGTCGTTGACGAAGTTGACTCAATTTTAATCGATGAGGCAAGAACACCTTTGATCATCAGCGGTCCGGCCGATAAAGCAACCAAGTGGTATGTGGAATTTGCCAACATCGCAGAAAAATTACAGCGAGATACGCATTACGAAGTTGATGAAAAGAAGAAGACCGTAGGAATTCTAGAAGATGGTGTCTCTAAAGTTGAAGAACTACTAAAAATTGAGAATCTCTATGAAGCAGCGAATACAACTCTTATTGGCTATTTGAATAACGCTGTGCGCGCCAAGGAACTTTTCAAGCGGGATAAAGATTATGTGGTTATGAACGGTGAACTCCTCATAGTCGATGAGCACACTGGACGTATGCTTGCAGGACGCCGCTATAGCGATGGTTTACACCAAGCGCTTGAAGCCAAAGAGCGGATTGATATTAAAGACGAAAATCAGACGCTAGCTACGATTACTTTGCAGAACTACTTCCGCTTATACAAAACCATTTCAGGTATGACCGGTACTGCGATGACTGAAGCATCAGAATTCCATCAAATCTACAAACTCGGTGTTGTGCCAATCCCAACGAATCGCCCAATGCAACGTATTGATCAAGCTGATTTGGTTTATAAGACCGAACTTGGCAAATTTATGGCCGTTACTAAAGACATTGTGGAACGCCACCGCAAAGGTCAACCTGTTCTTGTCGGAACGGTGTCTGTAGAAAAATCTGAAGAACTTTCTGCGCTCCTAAAGAAATCTGGCATCCCACACGAAGTACTTAACGCCAAGGCTCACGAACGCGAAGCATCAATCATCGCTCGCGCAGGTGTGCGCGGAGCAGTAACTGTTGCTACAAATATGGCTGGCCGCGGAACAGACATCATGCTTGGTGGTAACCCTGAATTTATGGCTGACTTCGAACTACAACGTCGCGGTTTATCACCAGTTGATAATCCAACCGAATACGAAGCAGCATGGCCAGAAGAAATCGCGAAGCAAAAAGCTGCAGTTGCAGCAGGTCATGAAGAAGTTATTGCACTCGGCGGCCTCTACGTTTTAGGTACCGAACGCCACGAGTCACGTCGTATTGATAACCAGCTCCGCGGTCGTTCTGGACGTCAAGGCGATCCAGGTGAATCTCGTTTCTATCTCTCGCTTCAAGACGAGTTAATGCGTCGCTTTAATTCAGCACTTGTTGAACGTTTCTTATCTGCTGCAGGACTTCCAGATGATGCACCAATCGAATCTAAAATGGTCAGCAATGCAATTCGTTCGGCACAAACACAAGTCGAAGCCCAGAACTTTGAAATTCGCAAGAACGTCTTGAAATATGACGATGTTATGAACCGCCAACGTGAGGTTATTTACGGAGAACGGCGCTTGGTTCTAGAAGGCGAAGATATTTCACCTCAAGTTCAAACTTTTGTAGCAGACACCTTGGTTGCATATGTAGCGGCTGAAACTTCACAGGGTTTTGGCGAGGATTGGGATTTAGATCGACTATGGCAGGCGCTAAAGCTTGTTTATCCAATTTCATTCACTACCGAAGAATTGATCGCCAGAGCAGGATCTCGCGCTGCCATTGATTCAGATTATTTATCTGCTCAAATTCTGGAAGATGCGACATTGGCATACGAAAAGCGTCAGTCAGAGCTTGGACCTGATGTTATGCGCGAACTAGAGCGGAAAGTCTTGCTCTCAGTTTTGGATCGTAAATGGCGTGAACATCTTTACGAAATGGATTATCTGCAAGAAGGAATTGGACTTCGCGCAATGGCCCAACGTGATCCACTTGTTGAATACCAACGTGAAGGCTACGAACTCTTTTCTGCGATGATGGACGGAATTAAGGAAGAGTTAGCCAGCCTTGTCTTTAATGTTCAGGTGACCGTAGAAGGTGATGGTTCTCAAGTTAAAGCTGCAGGTATTACCGAAAAACCTGTCAATGCAACGGGACTTCAATACACTGCCGCGGATGAATCAGGTATTTCTACAAAGGGCGATGTCTCTCGCAACAGTCCTTGTCCATGTGGTTCTGGCAAAAAATACAAGCGCTGCCATGGCGGTGCTTAAATTAGTTTAAGTTCAGTACATAGCCAGCGCTGATCAACACCTTCGAAACGTATAACCATGGCGCGCAACCTTTCGCCATATCGAACTGTGACTGTCGATTCGCAAATACCATCTAGTGGCTCGCTCTGATGAATACTTCTGATTCGCCCAATTTCTTTCTGACTTCCAACTTGCTTTAGTAGTTGCATATAAATATGGCGATGACATCTTGAAATCAATTGTGCCGGTTGACGTCGCCCGGCCCAAATCTCTACAACACTCACGGCGAATTTCATCGTCCACGTATGAAGTTCTGGAAGTTCGGCTGCCGAAGTTGGAATCGGTTCGAAGCCCGGTTCATATTCTTCGCCGAAACTAGTTGGAACTAGGTACAACTTCACTTCTTGCGAAGGCAGGGGAGTAGCTCTTCGTCTGGCCGCCACCTCGGAAAGTGAATATAAATCTAATTGCGGATGGCTCCACATAGCGGGATCTTCGTTGCTAGAAACTAATTGCAAGCACTGCTTTAGCGGAGGTGAAATATATTGGGTAGTCATAAGCAGACCTTGGTATTTGCCAACACAAAACTGATCATCTGGTGGGATGAATCGGAGTCATCCAGAAAGATGACTGTGGATAAAATCCGCCACAAGTGGCCCAAATGTTCTTTGCTTCGCAACTATGAATAATTCAAGTAAGGCATCTCAAACTCGAATAGTCGTTGCGGTCTCTCTCTTTGCGGCGGCGTTAATTTCTGCAATGGCGCTTAGCGCATTGGGAAATCAAAGTGACACATACTGGATTGCCAGCAGTAATTTGGCTCCTGGAGTTCAGATCAACGAATCAAATCTCTCGCAGGTTCAGGTATCCCTTGGTGCCAGCAGTAGCGAGTACCTTCCCAAAGATACTTCTCCGATCGGCACCTTTGTTCTACGCGAGATTAGCCAGGGGGAATTAATATCCGTGAATGCGCTCAGCGACACTGCGCTAGAGATGAGATCTGAACAAGTTCCTATTTCGGTGCGAAGCAGTGATATTCCAAATGACATTGAGATTGGCGAGGCGGTAAATATCTATTGGATTCCGGAAGCGATGGGAGTCGAGAAAATTGCAGAACCTAAATTAGTTGTATCCGGTGCTTATCTACGATCAATAGATCGCAAGAGTGCGAATTTTGGAACAGATGTCGCCCTATCAATATCTGTATTTAGCCAAGATATATTCAAGTTACTGAGTGCGACGGTTAATGGGCGACTAGTTCTAGTGCGCTCTAATGGATAATCTGGCAAATCCATCAGTAATAACCGCGATAGCTGATGCAGATTTTGAAGGGTTAGTTTCCAGCGCTCTCTTTAGCCAAGGCTGGAACGTGATTGCCAGAGCGTTGGATATGAACGCTGTGGAAACTGAATTTACTAAAAGCGGAATGAGCGAAGTCATACTGATTTACTCAAGTGATTTACCTGGCTTATCACTGGATCGGCTGCAGAAAATTTCTAGAATAAACAAAACTCAATTTGGCTTTGCTGATGCGGTTAGAAGCGCTAAAGGGTTACCCGATATTTCGCCAAGACCGAAATCTTCCTCTGAACTTATCTCGTATATCCGTGCCAACATCAGATCACCGCAACTTCGTGCACCTCTAATTCAACAATCACCTAATTTAGATGTGAGCATCATCGGTGTTGGATCGGCCGGACATTCAACTGGTAATACCGTCCTTGCTTTAAACCTCGCGCAAGAGTCTGCCATGCTGGGAAAGAAAACCTTATTGATAGATGCGAATTTTCAAGCACCGGCCATCGCCACTCTTCTTGATCTGCGAAAGGTTTCACATGAGGCAAATTGGCGGGATGTATCGGAGAATTTATCTGTTTCGGAAGTTACACAGGATAAAGTAAATAGTTTCAACACCTGGATAATCGATGCTGCATCATATTTTGAAGCAATCTATTTTGATCTAGGTTCTTTAGCGAACTTATCGAGTGATTTAACTGACCGCAGATGGGCTTCTCAAATAAAGATATGGGTAAGCAATTTCGCAGGTGAATTAGTTATAACTTCGACGGATGAGCTTTTGCAGCAAAAACGTCTAAAAGATTTGCTGCAAGATATTTCCCAGATTTCGCTGGACCCTCGAATTTCGTTAGCGATGATGGAAGCCACCAATTTACAAAAGAGAGAAACGCTTAGTTCGAGCAACTTTTCGAAGATGGCTCACGTTTGGCAGATTCCCTATGATGTTCGCGCTTGTTCAATCGCACTCAGAGAGCGCACAACACTTGCGCGAGTTTGCCCAAAGTCCTCCTTACGCAAGGCTATTTTGAACATAACCTCCCAAATTACTTAGTAAACCAATTCTCTTATACCCTTGGCGATATGCGTGGGTACTTACCGGTTTCAGTAGAAGAGATCTCCGACTTTCTTAATTCGGGGTCTATGGAGTGCGGACCACTTTATGCGCCAACAATTAAATTTCTAACGGCCAATAACGATTTAGATGAAGAAGAAGGCGAATTTGCTCTGTCTATGTTGGCAGCAGATGAAGCACTCGAGCTTCGCACCTCTGACAAAAGCCCTGGATTTATTTTGGCCTTGGAAGTTAGTGATCAGGAAATTGCCGAGCATGGCGAGAATTACGTAAATCTAAAAGCGCCAGCTGCATGGGAAAGCGTTCAATGTGCTTTCCTGGTATCTGCTGATGGCGAAGAACTGACTTGGTTTGCGACTCAAGAGATTTCTAGTTCACTCAGTCAATGGTTAAAGGCTTAGTCAATGCCACATCTAGAAGAACATTTGCGAGATCGCAGCCCTTTAGACCAGAATCAGATGCGACGCATCAGAGAACTAACTTCAGATTGGCAGTTGCTTGCAGATTTATCTTTTGCAGACCTAATTCTTTGGGTTCCAATTCGTAAGGATTTTAAGAGTTGGCCGACTGGCTACGTTGCGGTTGCTCATATTCGCCCGACAACGGCTGCGACCGTTTTTCCGCAAGATGTAATTGGCGATGAAATATCTTGGGGATCAAGACCGCGAATTGATCAGGCGCTGTCTGGAGCTGAAATCATTCGCGATGCACAACCAGAAAAATTTGGCGAATTATTAATTAAAGAGGAAACAATTCCAGTAATTTTGAATGAGCAAGTAATAGCGGTAATTTCTCGACATCGAAATGCAGATTTAATGCGTCAACCTAGCCGTCTCGAATTAAATTATCGCGAGGTCGCCCATAATGTTTACCGAATGGTTGCCGAAGGCACCTTCCCTTACATCGAGCATAACGAGTTTTTCGACCCAGCCGTTCGCGTTGGAGATGGGCTCATCAGATTAGATATCAATGGCGCGATTATTTACGCTAGCCCTAACGCTAAATCAGCTTTCAATCGCATTGGATGGGCGGGGGAGTTAGAAGGAAATAATCTGGGCGAAGTTGCCCGCAAGTTATCTTTAGTAAAAAGAGAAGCACATGAAGAAGCCATTGAAGTTAGCCTAAGTGGAAAATCATTGCGTCGCGTGGAAATAGAAAATACTGGTGGAACTATTGATTTAATGGCTCTACCTTTACTTGCGGCCGGAGATCGGATTGGTGCAATTGTTCTGCTGCAGAATGTGACAGAACTGCGTCGTCGCGAAAGAGAACTTGTGACTAAGGATGCAACGATTCGCGAGATTCACCATCGGGTAAAGAACAATCTACAGACCGTATCTGCACTATTACGATTGCAATCACGTAGAATCGAAGATCCCGCTGCTAGCGCCGCACTCAATGAAGCAGTAAGACGCATTGCTTCAATCGCTTTGGTCCATGAAACTCTTTCCAGTAGTTCAGAAGCATCCGTCGCATTTGATGATGTCTTGGATCGCTTGGTCGCACATGCCTTGGAACTTAGTCCGCGAATGGGCCAGTTGCAGATTGCTCGCGATGGTGCGCTAGGTTCGCTCGACCCAAGAATTGCCACACCGTTATCACTTGTCGTTACCGAGTTGATTCACAACGCTTTAGAACACGGACTTGCGACATCGGGTGAACAATTAAAGATCGAAGTAAATCGCATTGGTGATGTGGCGACGATTACCATTTTTGATGATGGAGTTGGGTTGCCGACGGGATTTTCTCTTTCCGAATCTGCGAATTTAGGGCTGCAGATTGTGCGGACGTTGACGGAGAATGAGCTAAAGGGATCTATAAATTTGGTTCGTACAGATCGCGGCACCGAAGCGCAATTAAAATTTCCGCTTTAGAAGCTGTTGTTCTGTTCCATCATGCGTGCGCGGTTGCGCGCTGCGCGACGCTTTAGCGCGCGACGTTCATCTTCTGATAACCCGCCCCAGACACCTGCATCTTGACCGCTCTCGAGAGCCCAGGCAAGGCAAGCATCTTTAACGATGCAGCGATTGCAGACCTTCTTCGCCTCTTCGATCTGAGTTAGGGCAGGTCCGGTATTTCCAACAGGGAAGAAGAGTTCGGGATCTTCATCGCGGCATGCTGATTGATGTCGCCAATCCATGAGAGAACTCCTTAATCAAAGCGGGGAACGTAAGTAGAAATAAACGCATCTAGGTGCGTAAGTAGACAATTCTCCCTGTTAACACCTATATAAACAAGGATGTACGGAAAAAATTTGGGTGATTTAAGTCGCGTGCCCCCGACAGGATTCGAACCTGTGCACCCGCCTCCGGAGGGCGGTGCTCTATCCCCTGAGCTACGGGGGCGCAGGTAT